>JANXWR010000545.1 GCA_025351025.1 Burkholderiales bacterium
TGCTCGAGATCGCCACCGCGCTGGCCTGCCGGCCGCGCGTGCTGCTGCTCGACGAGCCGGTCGCCGGCGTGCCCGAAGGCGACCGCCAGGAAATCTTCGAGACCATCAACGCCCTCCCGGCCGACGTGTCGGTGCTGCTCATCGAGCACGACATGGATCTGGTCTTCAATTTCGCGAAGACGGTGACCGTGCTCGTCAACGGCGCGGTGTTCGCCGAGGGCGACGTCGCATCGATCTCGAACGATGCGCGCGTCAAGGCCGTCTATCTCGGCGAAGACGAAGCGGAAGGACAGGCGCATGGCTGAGCTGCTGCGCGTCGAGGGCCTGCGTGCCGGCTACGGCCAGGCGGTCGTCGTGCAGGGCGTCGACTTCACGCTCGCCGAAGGCCGGTCGCTGGCGCTGCTCGGTCGCAACGGCACCGGCAAGACGACGCTGCTCAACAGCCTGGTCGGCGTAACGCGGCGCCACGGCGGCCGCATCGTTCTCGGCGGGCGCGACATCACGACGCTGCCGCCGCATGTGCGCGCCGCCGCCGGCATCGGCTGGGTGCCGCAGGAGCGCAACATCTTCCGCTCGCTCACCGTCGCCGAGAACCTCACCGCCGTGGCGCGGCCCGGGCCGTGGACGCCGGAGCGCGTCTACGCCATGTTTCCGCGGCTCGAGGAGCGCAAGGCCAACATGGGCAACCAGCTCTCCGGCGGCGAGCAGCAGATGCTGGCGGTGGCGCGCGCCCTCGTGCTCAACCCGCGCCTGCTGCTGCTCGACGAGCCGCTCGAGGGGCTGGCGCCGATCATCGTCCACGAGCTGTTGCGCTCGATCGCCCGCGTCGTTCGCGACGAAGGCGTCTCGGCCATCATCGTCGAGCAGAACCCGCGCCTGATCCTGCCGATCACGTCGCGCGCCGTCGTTCTCGATCGCGGCACCATCGTCCACGAGGGCGACAGCGAGGAGTTGCTCGCCGATCGCGAGCGGCTCGATCGCTGGCTCGCCGTCGCGCGCGCCTGAGCGCTGCCCGCCGATAGTCGCCACTCTCCGCCCCGACTTCAAGGCCGCGAGCCGGGCCTAAGCCGGTGTTTTCGCGCCTGTTCGCACGACCGGACGGGCCGCGAGATGCTGAAATGTGGCAAACAGGTCCGCCCCAGAGGAAAATCCGTCCCCCGCCATGCCGGTCATCGCCATCGTCAATCGCAAGGGAGGGAGCGGCAAGAGCACGCTCGCCACCCACCTCGCCGCCCGCTACGCCAGCCGCGGCGTGCCGGTCATGCTCGGCGATGTCGACCGGCAGCAGTCCACCCAGCCGTGGCTGCGTGCCCGCGCCGCCCAAGACCTGCCGGGGAGCGCGCCGATCGTCGGTTGGGCGGTCGATCCGCGGCGGGTGATGCGGCCGCCGGCCGGCGTCAGCCACGTCGTCCTCGACACGCCCGGCGGCATCCACGGCTTCGACCTGGCGCGCGTCGCCGCCTTCGCCGATGTCATCCTGATGCCGGTGTGCCATTCGGCGTTCGACCGCGAGTCGGCAGCCGCATGCCATGCCGAGCTGATGGCCCTGCCGCGCGTCGCCAGCGGCCGCTGCAAGGTGGCGGCGATCGGCATGCGCATCGACGCCCGCACCAAGGCCGCCGAATCGCTGCGCGCTTGGGCCGACGGCCTGAAGCTGCCCTTCGTCGGCGTCGTGCGCGAGACCCAGGGCTACGTGCGCGGCATCGAACGTGGCCTGACGCTGTTCGACCTGCCGGCGTCGCAGACCGCCGCCGACGTGGCCGAATGGAAGGCCATCGGCGACTGGCTCGAGGCGGCGCTGCGTGCGGTGCCGAAGCCGATCGTGCGTCGCAACCCTGTTGTCGTGCGGACGGCGGCGCCAGCGGCGGCGCCGCGCGAGGACCGGCCAAAGGTCGCGAGCCGTCCCGCGAGGGCTCGCTTCAGTGGCCTTTTTGCCTGGCTCGCCGCACCCCGCTTCCTGCAACGTCACTCCTGAACGCTGCGCGTCGCCGGCGTTGCCGCCATCGGTGCGTCGTGTGCAAGGGGCGCGACGCGAGCCGCGGCGTCCCACCGGCCACGCCGCTCAGGAGCGGATGTAGGCCCAGCCCTGCTGCTGCTTGCGCATGACCTCGACGACACCTGCGGGCACATACGCGATCTCGGGCAGCATGTCGGCAGGAACGAGCTTCATGCCGCTCATCGTGTTCTGGCAGGCGTTGACCTTGACGCCGGCGTTCAGCGCCTCGGCGATGCGCAGCTTCACGCTCGAATCGGCCTTCAGCATGTTGATGCCCGGACCGTAGGCGACCAGCTCGATCTCGATCGGCTCGCCGCCCACGCCGTCGCGAAGGTTCTGCATGTTGCCGAGGATCAGGTTCCAACGCGCCGGGTCGTTCTCGGTCACCTGGAACAGGGCGCGGTTGCGCGGGGCGGTGTTCTGCGCGAAGGTGAGCGGCGCGGCGATGCCGAGCAGTGCGGCGCCGGACAGCCGCAGGAACGAGCGGCGGGGTGCGTGGGTCATGGGAAGCCCCTTCGGTGAAGGCGATCGCTACAGCGGCAGGCCGACGTAATTTTCGGCCAGCGCCGTCGACGCCGCTTGCGAGTGGACCAGGTAGTCGAGCTCGGCGGCCTGCATCTTCTGGCCGAATGCGCCGGTCTCGGGAAACTTGTGCATCAGCGAGGTGAACCACCACGAGAAGCGCTCGGCGCGCCAGACGCGGCGCAGGCAGCGCTCGGAATAGCCGTCGATGCCGGCGTCGCTCTTGTCGCGGTAGTGCTCCTCGAGGGCGCGGGCGAGCAGGCCGACGTCGCCGGCGGCGAGGTTGAGGCCCTTGGCGCCGGTCGGCGGCACGATGTGCGCCGCGTCGCCGGCGAGGAAGAGCCGGCCGAAGCGCATCGGCTCGGCGACGAAGCTGCGCAGCGGCGCGATGCTCTTCTCGATCGATGGGCCGGTGACCAGCGCCTCGGCCGCGGCCGGGTCGAGGCGGCGGCGTAGCTCGTCCCAGAAGGCGTCGTCGCTCCAGCGCTCGGCCTTGTCGTCGGACGAGCACTGCACGTAGTAGCGGCTGCGCGAAGCCGAGCGCATGCTGCACAGGGCGAAGCCGCGCTCGTGGTTGGAATAGATCAGCTCGTGCGAGACCGGCGGCGTCTCCGAGAGCACGCCGAGCCAGCCGAAGGGATAGACGCGCTCGAAGGTCTTCAAGGCGCCGGCTGGAACGCTCTGCCGGCTGACGCCGTGGTAGCCGTCGCAGCCGGCGATGAAGTCGCAGTGCAGCTCGTACGCGGCGCCGCCGTGCGTGTAGCGAACGCTCGGCCGCGCGCCGTCGAAGCCGTGCAGGCTGACCTGCCGAGCTTCGTAGACGGTGGGCAGCCCGGCCGCGGCGCGCAATTGCATGAGGTCACGCGTCACCTCGGTCTGGCCGTAGACCATGACCTGCGTGCCGCCGGTCAGGCCGTGCAGGTCGATGCGATGGCGGGCGCCGCCGAAGCAGAGCTCGATGCCCTGGTGCGGCAGGCCTTCGGCGCGCATGCGCGCGCCGGCGCCGGCGGCGTCGAGCAGGTCGACCGTCACCTGCTCGAGCACGCCGGCACGGATGCGGCCGAGCACGTAGCCAGAGTCGTGCTGCTCGACGATCACCGACTCGACGCCGGCCTTGGCGAGCAGGGCACCCAGGAGCAGGCCGGCGGGGCCGGCGCCGACGATCGCGACTTGGGTCTTTCCGAAGCTGTTCATGGTCGTCTCGATGCTAGAGCATCACCGCGCGCCGGACGGTCGATCGAGGGGGCGGTCCAGGCCTTGTCGATGCTCTTGGCGCGCATCCCGCGGACTGGAGCCGTGCCAGCGACGAAACGATCGAGTGAAAGCGCTCGGCTCGGAATAACCGAGGATGTCGGCGATCTGGGTCAGCTGCAATGTCGACTGCTGCAGGTATTTGAGCGCCAGATCGGCGCGGACCCGGTCGCGCATCGTCTGGAAGGTCGTGCCGCTGGCGGTGAGTCGGCGCTGCAGCGTCCGCGTCGAGGCCGAGACGGCCAGCGCGATGTCGCCGATCGTGCAACGCGAGAACGGCAGCAGCGCCCGAATCGCGCTTTCGACCTTGACGAGCGCCAGCTCCGGAAGCTCCGACTGACGGCGCTCGACGACGGCGCTCATGGCCTTGCGCGGACGCATGTCGCCGCCGACTAGCGGACGGCCCAGGAGCCCGGCATCGATGCGCACGGCGTTGCGGTCCTGATTGAACGACAGTCGCGTACCGAAGAAACGGCGATGCCAGGTCAGCTCGGCAGGGGGTGCATGGCGCAGCTGAACCGAGGCCGGCCGCCAGCCTCTGGCCGCATGCTTGTTCAGCTCATTGCACAGCAGAGCGAGGCCGAGCTCGATGAAATGCCGGTCGTCGGCAGGCAGGCCGGCGGCGAGGCTGTAGGTCAGGAAGAGGTCGCCGTGCTCGAGATGCGCGTCGACCAGCGCGCCGCGGGAATAGATGACGTAATAGCGCGCCAGGTCATAGAGAAGCTGGCCGACGGTGCTCGCGCTGCGCATGAGCAGCCAGAGCGGCCCCAGGCCCGAGAGGTCCCTGCGCAACGACAGCTGCAGCCCGAAGGACTCGCAGCTGCACGCACGGGAGGCTTCGGACAGGAAGAGGACCGCGCTCGTCATCGTGATGGGCCGATCGGGATCCGAAAACGCACCCGCATCGACGCCGGCGAGCCGGCAGACGTCGAGAGGATCGCCGCCGAGCTCGGCGATGAGCTGCGTCGCGCCGACCAGCATGCCGCTTCGCACCCAGGCGCCCGACATCGTTGAACCTCCGCATCCAGCTCGCCCAGCGTCGATGACTTGGCGCGCAATGTCAAGCAACGGCCAGTGCTTCTTCCTACCATCGCGACCCAAAGCCGGACCGCACGACGACCCGGTCACGCACGCCGCCACCGCGGCTTACCGTCTTCCTGCCAATACACGCCATGAGTTCGTTCGTCGACGCTGCGGGCCGCTTCGCCCTGTTCCCCGGACCGAGGGGGCCGCTTCCCACCTTCGACGAGCGCGACCCGGACGAGTCCGACCGCGAACCGGGCGACTGGCTGCTGGCCCGCATGCTCTGGCTCGTCTGCACCGCGGTCGCCGCGTTCGGCTGCATCTACGCCGCCTATTTCCTGAGCATCGGGCTCGTTCACGCTGTCGTCGGCAGCCTGATGTGCGTGGCGGCCGGCGCGCTGGCCATGGCCTACGCGCGGCGGACCGGGCATCATCGTGAGGCGCTCGAGGCCGTCTGCGTGCTCCTGTTCGCGATGCTGGCGGTGACCACCCTGTTCCAGGATGGCCTGCGCTCGCCCGCCCTCTGCTGGCTGGCGGCGGTGCCGCTGATCGCCGTGCTGGCGGGCTCGACCGGCCTCGGTGTCGTTCTCGGCGCCCTGTTCGTCGTCCAGGTGGCGTGGCTGCGTGCCCACCCCGAGCCGCTCACATCGCTGTCTCTGCTCGCGACCGATCGCAGCTTTCAACTCGCCCTCTCGATGAGCTTGTCGGCGCTGTTCGTCGGCGTGTGCATCGCGCTCGGCTCGCACTGGGCCCGCGAGCTGCGCGGCGCGATCGAGCGCGGACGCACCGCCGCACTCGCCGCGCTGGCTGCCAAGGCTCGCTTCGTCTCCCAGGTGAGCCACGAAATCCGCACCCCCTTGCAGGGTCTGATCGGCGCCACAGAGATGCTCGCCGAGCCGGGACTGGCGACGGATCGGCGCGACCTTCTCGTCGACGTGCAGCGCCAGAGCGCCGGCATGCTGGCCGCCTTGGTCAACGACATCCTCGACTTCTCGAAGCTCGAAGCGGGCAAAGTGCGACTCGAGCAGCGGCCGATCGACCTGGCCGCGATGCTGCTTCAGATCCGCGAGTTCTTCGCGCCGCAAGCGTGCGACAAGGGGCTCGAGCTGACCTCGAGCGCCTCACCGGACGTGCCGCGCCTGCTCCTCGGCGACGCGACGCGCCTTCGCCAGATCATCACCAACCTGGTCGCCAACGCCATCAAGTTCACGGCCCAAGGGAGCGTGCACATCCATCTCGGCCTGGCCGGTCACGGGCACGGCGACGCTTCGGGCGCGCAACGCGGGATGCGCGTTCGCATCGAGGTGGCCGATTCGGGACTGGGCATCGAGGCCGACATGATCGACCTCCTCTTCAAGCCCTTTCACCAGGCCGACGAGACGATCACGCGGCGCTTCGGCGGGACCGGGCTCGGCCTGTCCATCGCCGACGACCTGGCGCGCCTGATGGGCGGCCACATCGAGGTGAGCAGTGCGCCCGGCCGCGGCAGCACGTTTGCGCTCGTCGTTCCGCTGAAGCTGCCCGAAGGCACCGCCGCCCGGTTGCTGACGCCGCGGCGCGGGCGTGCGCTGGTGGCAACCGCTACCCACGACGTGTCGAGCCATCTGAAGGGGCTGCTCGAGGATCTGGGCATCGACAGCGAGTCCGTCTCAGAGGTCCCCGATGCCGGAGCGGCCCGCTCAGCGCGCGCCGGATTCGTCTTCCTCGACTCGACGCTGCTGCACGGACCCTTGGCCGAGGCGAGGCGCCGGCTCGACGAGTTGTCCGCCAGCGGCGTGAAGGTGGTCGTCGTCTCGCCGTTCGGCAGCGAACCCGTCGTCGGCACCGCCACCGGGACGTTCCTCGTCTACACGCCGGTGCGGCGGGCCAGCCTCGAGGCCCTTCTCGACGAAGCGGGACAAGGCGTGCCGCCGGCGCGGGTGCTGACCCCGGCGTCGGCAAGCCGGCGCGCCGGCGGCGACGGGTCGCCAGGCGAAGTTCGGCCCGCAGCGTTGCCGCCAGGGCTGGTCGTGCTCGTCGCGGAGGACGATCCGGCCAATCAGGCCGTCATCGCGGCGATGCTGGATTTCCTGCAGGTGACGACCCTCGTCGCCTCGAATGGTCGAGAAGCGCTGGCACTGCTTCGGTCGCGGCGGGTCGACGTCGTCCTGATGGACCTGCACATGCCCGAGCTCGACGGCATCGAGACGACGCGCCTCTTGCGCGCGCACGAAAGTGCCGGCGGCTCGTTGCGCACGGCGGTGATCGCCGCCACCGGCAGCACCGAGCCCGCGACGGTGACGGCTTGCCTGGCCGCGGGAATGGATGCCGTGCTGGCCAAGCCGTTCGCGTTGCCCGAGCTGCGGCGGCGGCTCGGCGAAGTGATCGCCGCTCGGGCTAACGCGCCGGCGTGAAACACCGGTGGCAGAAGTTGCTCGGGTCGGTCGTCAGGCCGGCGCATCCGGGGCGACGGCGCGCCAGAGCGCAAGCAGCTCCGCTTCACGCGCCCGCGTCAGCTTGCCGCCGCGGCGCGCGTCGTCGGCAGCTGGAACGCCTTCGTCCATCACCGCCGCCACCGTCTGCCCGAGCGGCCGGGTCGTCAGCCGGGTGCGCTCGGCGCGTTGGATCTCGACCCGTGAATGGGCGTGGTTTTCGGCGTCTTCGGACGGCAGCCAGAGCGGCAGCTCGCTCCACGGCTCGACGCCCTGGTCGAGAAGAAAGCTCTCTGCCACCGGCGTCGGCTGCAGCTCGGGCGCGGCGCGCTTGGCGGCCTCGTCCTGGCAAGCGGCGACCAGATCGGCCCAGCTGCATGGCGGCCCGTTCGCCGGGCCGGTGGCGTTGAAGGCGCCGCGCTCGCCGCGCTCGAGCAGGCGCACGATCCAGGCGCCGAGGTCGCGCACGTCGATGAACTGCAGCGGCTCGTCGTCGCCGAGGTCGGGCACCAGCATCTCGCCGCCTTCGAGGGCGCGCCACGGCCAGTGGCTGAAGCGGCCGCTGCGGTCGCCGGGGCCGACGATGAGGCCCGGCCGCACGACGAGGCCGCGCTCGCCGAAGACGACCCGGACCTCGGCCTCGCAGGCCGCTTTCTGCGGCCCGTAGTGGGCGAGGTCGCGGTCGCTCGGGTCGATGGTCTCGTAGTCGGCGAGCCGGTCCGTCTCGCGCACCGGCGCATGGGTGAACGACTTGTAGGCTGAGATGCTCGAGATGAAGCAGTAGATGGCGCTGTCGCGCAACGCCTGTGTGCTTTTTCTCACGTCGGCGGGCGCATAGCCGCAGGTGTCGACGACGGCGTCGAACTTGCGCCCGGCAAGCAGCCCGAGGTCGGTCGCACGGTCGCCGGTGATCGCCTCGACGCCGGTGGGCCAGCCGCTGCGGGCGCGGCCGCGGTTGAAGACCGTCAGCTCGTGGCCGCGGTCGAGCGCCGAATCGAGGACGGCGGCGCCGAGGAACACGCCGCCGCCGAGGATGAGGATCTTCATGGTGGAGCGGGGTTGGTTTCGGTGCGCCGGCAGGGGCGAGGCGGCGAGTTTAGAGGTTCGCCCGGCGCCGGGTGAGCCGCCTGGCGGTCGCGGGCTCAAGCCGGCCCGGGCCGGGCCGATAACACCGCTAGCCCCGTGTGCCGCGACGCTGCACGGGACTCAATCCATGAAGGCAGCCACCCTTACCCCCGAGATCGACGTCCAGGCGCTGCGCGTCGGCATGTTCGTGCATCTCGACGTGGGCTGGATGTCGCACCCATTCCCGCTCAGCAGCTTTCGCATCACGACGCCGGCGCAGGTGGCGACGATCCGCTCGCTCGGCCTCGGCCGGGTGCGCTGGAGCCCGCAGGACAGCGACCTGTCGCTGCTCGACGGCGGCGAGCCGACGCCGGCGCTGACGCGCCCGAGCCGGGCCGCCGCCAACGACGCCCATGCCGATGCCGCCCCCGACCCGGGCGAGGCCGCCAACGACGACGAGACCGACGCCGACACCACGCCGGGCAGGATCGACTCTCCCGAGTCGACCGACGAGCGCCTGCACGGCGCCCTCCTGAGCCGGCTCGAGGCACAGCGCGAGGCGCAGAAGGTCTGCGAGCGCCAGTACGGCGAGGCCTCGCGCCTCTGCCGGCAGACGATCGAGCTCGTCGCCGGCAAGCCGCGCGAGGCCAGGGCGCAGGCCGAGCAACTGACCCGCGCCCTGGTCGACAAGATGGTCGACGCGCGCGAGCTTTGCATCCGCGTTCTCACCGAGGGCGCCGGCGACAAGGCATCGATGCACGCCATGAACGTCGGCATCGTCTCGCTGCTGATGGGCCGTTGCTTCGGCTTTTCGGCCGAGGAGATGCTGGACCTGGGCGTCGGCGCCATGCTGCACGACATCGGCAAGTGCGACCTGCCGCAACGCATGCGCCATCGCGAAGACAACTTCTCGCCGAGCGAGGTCCGCGTTTACCAGGAGCACGTCGAGCTCGGCCTGGTGCAGGCCAGGCGCATGGGCCTCTCGGCCGGGGCGTCGGCGGTGATCGCCCAGCACCACGAGCACGCCGACGGCACCGGCTTTCCAGCCCAGCTCAACAGCGACCGCATGACCATGGGCGCGCGCATCGTCGCCCTCGTCAACCGCTACGACAACCTGTGCAACCCGCGCCTGCCGGCACGGGCACTGACGCCGCACGAGTCGCTGTCGCTGCTGTTCGCGCAGGGGCGGAGCAAGTACGACACCTCGATCCTCGGCGCCTTCATCAAGATGATGGGCGTCTACCCGCCGGGCTCGACGGTGCAGCTCACCGACGACCGCTACGCCACGGTGGTGGCGGTCAACTCGTCGCGGCCGCTCAAGCCCAGCGTGCTGGTGCACGACCACGGCGTGCCGCGTGACGAAGCGCTCGTGCTCGACCTCGAGACGGCCAGCGGGCTCGGCATCCGGCGCAGCATCAAGCCGCAGCAGCTGCCGCCGACGGCGCTCGAATTCCTGGCTCCGAGCCCGCGCGTCGCCTATTTCTTCGAGCCCGCGCTAGCGCTCGAAGAGCACGGGTGAACAATCCGCTGCCGGTGGACCGGTTCAGCGTCGCCGACGCGGCGCGGCGAACCTGGCCGCATCTGATCGAGTCGATGCTCGAGGCGGTCTGCCTGGTCGAGCCCGAAGGCTTGCGCATCGTCGCCGCCAACGGGTCGGCCGGACGCCTCCTCGGCGTCGCGCCCTCGGACCTGGTCGGCCGCGACATGCGCGAGATGGCAGCGACGCCCGAAGACGACGTGTTCTGGCGCGAGGTCGCCGAAGGCTTCGGCGCGAGCATCGTTTCCGAGTCGTTCGTGTCGCGGCCCGGCGGCATCGCCGTGCCCGTGACGCGCCGCGTCAGCCGGGTCGAGCCGGCGCCGGGGGCCGCGCTCTACGTCGTCGCTCTGCAGGACCGCAGCGCCGAGTTCGAGGCCGGCCGGCACGCCGAGGCGAGCAAGGCCGAGCTGCAGGCAACGCTCGAATCGGTGAGCGACGGCGTGCTCGTCACCGACCTGGCCGGCCACATCAGCAACTTCAACCGGCGCTTCGCCGCGATCTGGGAGCTGCCCGACGAGATGCTGCTGCTGCGCGCCGACGACGAGGTGTTCGACTGGATGCGCATGCAGGTGCAGGACCCGCGCCGCTACATGCAGCGCCTGGCCGAGATCGACGCGGCGACGCTGCTGCAGTCGACCGACCGCTTCGAGCTGCGCTCGGGCAAGGTCGTCGAGCGCGCCACCGCACCGCAGTGCAGCCGGGGCCGGCCGATCGGTCGCGTCTTCAGCTACCGCGAGACGCATCAGGGTCTCTGAACAGCCCTATCAATAGGGATGGGATGTCGCTTGAACTGCGGCGCCCGGCTCGCTAGAGTCGGCGCCCGGGGTGAAGCCAGCCGCCGTCGTTCTCGTTGCTCCATGCGCAGCCGCGCTGCTGTGCTTGCTGCCACCGGCTGCATGGGCGGACGACGACCAGGCAACACACTCCCGTTGCATTCGCTGACAGGAGTTCGAACATGGGATTGCTCGCCAAGCTCGGGTTGCCGCCGACGGCCCAGCCGATCGCGCCGATGCCGATCATGAACGTCACGGCCGCGCAAGGTGTCGAGACGACGAAAAGCGGCGCGCGGCCGATCGCCGTCAAGCAGGATCCGGCGAACCTGAAGACGAGGCTTGCGGCACGCAACAACGTGCTGCAGGGCGCGTACGACAAGCTCGCCGCCGCGCGCGACAAGCTCGATGATGAGATCCCCAAGCGCGAAGGCCCGGCCAAGGCGGCGATGGAAGCGCAGAAGGCCGACGTCGACAAGGCACTCTCCCAGGTGCAGCGCCAGCTGCTCCAGGTCGGCAAGGATCTCGAGGCCGCCGCCAACCCGGCGACCGACGCCAAGGCGATGAACGACATCATCGCCCGGGCTGCGTCGCCGGAGCCGATCGGCAAGGCCGTCGAGATCGACAAGCACGACAACGCGATCGAGAAGAAGTCGCCGCTCGACAAGCGCACCACGACCACGACGACAGAGGTGACCGGCGGTGCGTCGAAGACGACGGTGCACGACGAGTCCCGCACCGTCGGGCTCGGCGGCGTGAAGAAGACGACGACCGACAGCGACGAGACGGTCACTGCCAAGGGCCGCGATTCGACGTCGACGACGAAGAACACGCAGCTCGGCCTCGATGGGCTGTCGCGCGAGAAGACGAAGGTCGACGAAAGCGAAAAAGACGGCAAGAAGACGACCACCGAAGCCAAGTCGGGCTGGAAAGCCGGCCCGGGCGGCATCACCGGATTGCGCGACAACAAGACGACGGCAGCCGACGGTTCCAGCAAGGCGTCGAACGTGACGGGTGGCCTCGAACGCGGCGACGGCAAGGCCGGCGGCACGATCACCGGAACGCGAACGACGACCAACGCGTCGGGCGGTTCGACGACGTTCGGCGGCTCCGCCAAGGGCGGCGTGCAGTCGATCGACGGCGGCGCCGGGCTCTATGGCGACGTCCAGGGCTCAGGGGAGAAGAAGCGCGAGAAAGAAGGCGGCGCGTTCGGCGAGCGTGGCAAGAGCACCTTGTCGGCTGGCGCGGTGGTGGGGCTGCAACCCAACATCTCGTGCACCGTCAAGCCAATGCCCGACGGCAACTATCAGCTGGCAACCCGGATCGACCTCGGCGCCTCGATCAAGGGCACGGCGAGCGGCGACAAGGAAGGGCTCGGCAAGGTCGGCGTCACCGTGTCGGGCTCGGCGAATGTGTACATGGTCTGCCAGCACATCCTCACCGACAGCGAAGCGCAGGCCTACCTGGCGGCGCTCAAGACCGGCGGCTCCGGGAAGCAGGACGAGCTCGCTGTCGTCCGCGTCGGCCTGAAGTCGTGGCCGGAGGCGCAGAAGATGTTCCTCGCCATGTCGGGCAAGACGGGTTCGGCTGCCGACGTCGACACCATGCAGGCCGGCGACAGCAAGACGATCGGCCGCAAGACGACCGAAGGGGGCGGCGTCAGTGCCGACTCAGGCGGCGTCGGCGTCAACGTCGGTGCCGAGACGTCGCAGAACCGCGAGATGACCGTCAGCAAGAACAAGGACGGCAGCACGAGCTACGACACCAAGCAGGGTCAGGGCGACAAGAAGACCGCAGGCGTCACCGTCAGCTCCGGCGTCGCGAGCGCCGGGGTCGCGTTCGGCAAGACGGTCACGACGGCGACGGGCTACAAGTTTCGCGTCACGGCAGACATGGAGCACGCGCGCGAACTGCAGGATCAGATTGCCAAGCTCGCCAACGCCAGCCAGGCGGCAGTCGACGCATTCGCCAAGGCGCACCCGGAAACCGTGGTCGAGCGCAGTGACGTTCGCGACGACAGCAAGAGCACCAACGTGACGGCGGCGGTCGCCGGCGTCAAGGCCAACTTCATGACCGGCTCCGGCATCGAGGACACCGTCACGCGCGATCGCGACGGCAAGATCATCGACACGAGCAAGCGCGGCCACAACGAAGGCGGCCTGTCCATCTCCGCGGGCGGCAAGACGATCGGCACCGAGATCAACGAGGAAGCGTCTGGCCGCGTCGGCGCCGACGGCGACCGCGTGGTCGATGTGAAACGTGCGCAAGGCGACACGAACATCGTCGACCTTGTCGATTCGCTGCCGCTGATCGGCCAGAAGAAGAAGGACAAGAGTGCGCTGCAGAAAGTCACCGGCGCGCCCGACGAGGCGTCGATGACGCGTCAGGTGGCCGGCGTCACCCTGACGGCGAACAACCTCAAGTCGATCGCGGCGATGGCCAACAACCCGCGCGAGTGGAACAACGCCTTGATCAGCTTCGGCCGCGACAAGGGCGACTGGGGCGCCGCAGCGGCTGCGATTCGCAAGGCCGGCGACGACCCGAAGGCGATCGAGAATGCACTCGCCACCTTCGTCGGCAAGGACAATATGCGCGCCGAAGTCATCACCCGCCTGGTCAGCCCGGTCGGCAGCCCCAACTCGGTCGCGCGATGGGAATTCCCGCAAAGCATCGCGTCGAGACAGAAGGACTACCAGGACCTCGTCATCGCCGCGAGCGAGAAACAGATCGCCGATGCCGCCAAGGACAACGTCGCGACCGCCCAGCAGGCTGGCCACGCGTTGATGGCCTCGCTCGACTCGCTGTTCGCCGGCATCAAGTCGGCCACCGACTTCAACGACAAGAGCGTGCAGCAAGGCATGCTGGCCGCGATCAAGAGCCGTCAGCGCGCCGTTGCCATCGCGATGCGCAAGCTCGACGGTGCCGACGACGCGGCCGTCGAGAAAGCGCAGGAGCGCGGTGATTTCGACGCGGCCCTCGAGCTCTGCGTCGGCTTCCAGCAGACCGAGACCGGCCTGTTCAAGCAGATCGAAGCCCAGCCCGACGCCGCCGAAGTGATGCGCATCACGGTCGAGATCAAGAACCTGCACGCGAGGTGGCAGCCGCAGTACGAAAAGCTGGCGATGCTCGCGCAGGAGAACGGCTGGGCGAAGGACCGCTACTGGCGCTTCAAGCCCGACGGGGCACGCTTGAACGAAGCCGTGAAGACTGGCAAAGCGGGCACGGCAACCCCGCCGACAGCCGAGACCGCCAACAAGAAGCGCGATCCGAACGCCGTATCCGACAAGCGCTCGGGCGAGGTCAACCGCGAAGTCGACTCGACCGGCTGGAAGAAATACAACTCGATCAAGAACGACCTGGCGAACGCGCTCGGCGAAGCGCGGCGGCTGGTGCCGGAAATCAAGGCTGCGTACGACAAGGCGCCCAACGCCGCGGCCGAGAAATGGTTCAACCAGGCCAGCGGCGTGCTGGCCGAAGCCGACACGGTCTACAAGCGCATCAAGCCCAACGACCAGCCGAGCATGTTCGACGACGGGTTCGTCGCGCTCGAGCGCTATCGCCAGGGCCTGGCCCTGCTCAGGAAAGCACGCGCCGTTTATCCGAAGTGAGGCCGCGAAGCGCTGGACTGGCGTTCCAGTCAGCCCTTCAGCTTGGTCGTCGGCGTGCACCGAGGCGCCGTCGATTGCGGGCCCCCGCGTTCGGTTTCGGCACGACGCCTGCCGGCTTCGTAAACTCAGGTTTGCGAAGGAAGGAACCGATGTCCGCGATTCCCGGTACTGCTGCCCTAGAACAACGCCTCGAAAGCCTGACCCCGCCGCTCGCCATCGTGCTGCCCGGCGGGCGCCGCATCGGCTCCAACAGCGCCGCGGTGACGCTGCGCCTGAACGAGCTGGCGTCGATCGCCCACGTCGCTACCGGCCAGATGGGCAAGGTCGGCGAGGACTACGTCGAGGGCCGCCTCGACATCGACGGCAGCATGCGCGACCTGATGGCACTGGCCGCCGAGATGATGGCCGGCGACCCGACGCAGGTCGCCGTTGCGAGGCCGGTCGGCTGGATGCACCAGCTGCTGCAGTTGGCCCGCTCGCACGTCAACCACCGGCCCGAGATCGACGCCAAGCAGATCCAGTTCCACTACGACGTCTCCGACGACTTCTACGCACTGTGGCTCGACCCGAAGCGGGTCTATTCCTGCGCCTACTACCGCGACCCTGGCATGGGCCTGGCGCAGGCTCAGGACGCCAAGCTCGAGCACATCTGCAGAAAGCTCATGCTGAAGGAAGGCGAGCGCTTCCTCGACATCGGCGCCGGCTGGGGCGGCCTCTTGCTGTACGCGGCCGAGCGCTACGGCGTGCGCGG
The DNA here is from genome assembly GCA_025351025.1 of Burkholderiales bacterium. Classification (GTDB taxonomy): domain Bacteria; phylum Pseudomonadota; class Gammaproteobacteria; order Burkholderiales; family Burkholderiaceae_C; genus Schlegelella_A. Next base: position 14,935 of record JANXWR010000545.1, read on the forward strand.
CCAAGGCATCACGTTGAGCCGCAACCAGCACGCCTACGTGAACCGCCTCATCGAGGAGCGCGGCCTCGGCGACCGCGTCAAGATGGACCTGCTCGACTACCGCGACCTGCCGGAGGCGGAGCCCTACGACAAGATCGCCTCGATCGGCATGTTCGAGCACGTCGGCCGGGCCCAGCTGCCGATCTACTTCACCAAGATCCACCGCCTGCTCAAGCCCGGTGGTCTGCTCCTCAACCACGGCATCACCGCCGGCGGCACGCGCAACCACCAGCTCGGCGCCGGTCTGGGCGACTTCATGGAGCGCTACATCTTCCCGGGCGGCGAGCTGATGCACGTCTCGCACGTGCTCGAGGTGACGTCCGATTCGGGGCTGGAGACGGTCGACGTCGAGAGCCTGCGCCCGCACTATGGCAAGACGCTCTGGGCGTGGAGCGACGGGCTCGAAGCGCAGCTCGAGACGGCGCGCGCCGTGACCTCGGAGACGGTGGTGCGCGCCTACCGGCTCTACCTCGCCGGCAGCGCCCTCGCCTTCGAGCGCGCCTGGATCTCGCTGCACCAGATGCTTTGCGCCCGCCGCACCGGCGACCCGGCGTCGGGGCCGATGCGCGGCGCACAATCCGCATTTCCTTTCAACCGCAGCTACATGTACCCGCCCCCGCCGGGCTGAGTCAGCCTCACGATGCACTACGTCTTCAAGTCGAAAGCCGACGCCGATCTCATCATGATGGAGCCGGCCGGCGACCAGATCCTGCGCATCGTCGGCCGCGAGCCGGCGCGCCAGGGGATCATCGAGGCGGCGGCGATTCCGGCGGCGATGCGGGCGATCGAGGCCGCCGTCGCCGCCGAGACGGCGCGCCACGGCGGCCACGACGACGATGACGACGACGCGCTGCGCGAGCCCCGGGTCGGCCTCGCGCAACGCGCCTGGCCCATGCTCGAGATGATGAAGCGCGCCCTTGCCGAGCAGGCCGACATCGTCTGGGGCGTGTGAGTCGCGCGCACCGTCATCCTGAGCGAAGCGAAGGATCGCGAGGCTCGCGCTCACGGGATTCTTCGCTGCGCTCAGAAGACAACACGGGAGGGGTTGTGCGATGAAGCTCTGGAGCGACAGCTGGGTCAACGGCGAGCGCATTCCCGCGCGCTACGCGGCCGGCAAGCTCGACGCGCCCGAGGGCGTGACCTTCTCCGACAACCTCAGCCCGCACCTCGCGTGGAGCGATCTGCCGTCGCGGACCCGATCGCTGGCCCTGATCTGCCATGACTTCGACGTGCCGAGCCGCGGCGACGACGTCAACCAGGCCGGCCGCGAAGTACCGGCCGACCTGCCGCGCGTCGACTTCTTCCACTGGGTGCTGGCCGACTTGCAGGCGACGGCGACGGCGATCACCGAAGGCGTGTTCAGCCGCGGCTTCACGGGGCACGGCAAGCCGGGTCCCGCGGTCGACGTGCCCGGCTTCGGCGGCGCGCGCCACGGCATCAACGACTACACCGGCTGGTTCACCGGCGACCCGGCGATGGCCGGCGACTACTACGGCTACGACGGACCCTTCCCGCCGTGGAACGACTCGCTCGTGCACCACTATGTCTTCACGCTCTATGCACTCGACGTCGCCCGCGCGCCGGTCGAAGGCCGTTTCGCCGGCGCCGACCTGCGCCGGGCGATCCACCCGCACGTGCTCGGCGAAGCGACGCACTCGGGCACCTACACACTCAATCGCCGCCTGCTCGGCTGATCGGCTCGGTTCGAGATGAGCGACGACGCGCAGGACGCGCAGCTGACCCGTGTCGTCGCGATCCGCCACGGCGAGACCGTGTGGAACGCCGAGATGCGCATGCAGGGCCAGCTCGATACGGCCTTGAGCGAGCGCGGCCGCTGGCAGGCGCGGCGCGCCGCCGAGGCGCTGGCCGGCGACGGCATCGAAGCGATCTTCGCCAGCGACCTGTCGCGCGCCTTCGACACCGCACAGGCGCTGGCCGATCGCATCGGCCTGCCGATCACCACCGACCGAGGCCTGCGCGAGCGCAGCTTCGGCGTCTTCCAGAGCTACACCTACGCCGAGATCGACGCGCGCTGGCCAGAAGCGGCGGCGCGCTGGCGCCGCCACGATCCCGACTTCGGCGCCGACGAGGGCGAGACCTTGCGGGACTTCAACGCCCGCGCCGTCGCCGCCTGCACGCGCATCGCCGCCAGCCAGGCCGGGCGCGCGATCGCCATCTTCGCGCACGGCGGCGTGCTCGACTGCCTGTACCGCGCCGCGACGCACGTCGACCTCGGCGCGACGCGCACCTGGGAGCTCGGCAACGCCGCCATCAACCGCGTCCTCTTCACCGACGCGGGCGAGACCTTGCGGGACTTCAACGCCCGCGCCGTCGCCGCCTGCACGCGCATCGCCGCCAGCCAGGCCGGGCGC
>JANXWR010000572.1 GCA_025351025.1 Burkholderiales bacterium
ACGTGACAAGGTATTTCGGGAATCGACGATCCGCTCGCTCTTCGACGAGATATTGCGCGGCTTGCGCATCGTCCACCAGCACAAGATGCTGCACCTGGACATCAAGCCGGCCAACATCTTCATCACCAACGAGAACAAGGCGGTGCTGCTCGACTTCGGCGCGGCGCGCGAGGTGCTGAGCAAGGAAGGCAACTTCATCCGGCCGATGTACACGCCCGGCTTCGCCGCGCCCGAGATGTACCGCAGAGACGGCACGCTCGGACCCTGGACCGACATCTACGCGATCGGCGCCTGCATCTATGCCTGCATGCAGGGCTATCCGCCGAATGACGCGCCGCAGCGGATCGAGAAGGACCGCCTCGCGCTCAGCCTCTCGCGCCTGCGCAACGTCTATAGCGACAACCTGATCGAGGTGACCGAGTGGTGCATGTCGCTCGACCCGCTGTCGCGACCACAAAGCGTGTTCGCCCTTCAGAAGGAGCTGTCGCGCGAGACCGAGCGGCAGTACACCAAGCTGAGCTTCAGCGAGCGGCTGAAGTTGCAGCTCGAGAACATTACCTCGAGTGCGAAAGCCTAGAGCTTTGAGCCCCCACGCTCACATTCGTTCGCTGCCCCCCGAGGGGGCGCAGGCCTCCCTTGGGGCGGCCCGGCGGGAGGCCTGACGTGCGTTTTTCCGTCTATCAGGTCAGCCGCAAGGGCGGTCGCGAAAAGAACGAAGACCGGATGGGCTATTGCTACACGCGCGACGCCGGCCTGTTCGCGCTCGCCGACGGCATGGGCGGCCATCCGGAAGGCGAGGTCGCCTCGCAGCTCGCTCTGCAGACACTGGCCGCGATGTTCCAGCGCGACTGCAAGCCGACGCTGCCCGACCCCCTGCGCTTCCTGCACGAGGCGATCGTCTCGGGCCACCACCAGCTGCTGCGCTACGCGACGCAGAAGGCGCTCATCGACACGCCGCGCACGACGGTCGTTGCCTGCCTGCTGCAAGGCAACGCCGCTTACTGGGCGCACTGCGGCGACTCGCGCCTCTATCTCGTGCGCGGCGACAAGCTGATCGCGCGCACCCGCGATCACTCCTACTCCGAGCTGCAGCAGACAATGAGCCAGGTCGTGCCGATGGGCGACCGCTTCAATCGCAACGTCCTCTTCACCTGTCTCGGCAGCCCGGGCAAGCCGGTCGTCGACACGGTCGGGCCGCTCCTCATGCAGGCCGGCGACCGGCTGCTGCTCTGCTCCGACGGTCTCTGGGGCACGGTCAGCGACAGCGAGATTGCCGACCAGCTCGCCAATCTGCCGCTCTCCGACTCGGTGCCCGAGCTGGTCGAGCAGGCCTTGCGCAATGGCGGCGCCAAGTGCGACAACGTCTCGGTGCTGGCGGTCGAGTGGGAAGGCATCGAAGGCGGCGACAGCGGCCAGGGCATCCAGACCACGGCCGTCGGCGAGGGCGTGTTCGCCTCGACGATCCAGGCCAGCGTGCTCGGCACCGACGTCTCGCCCGACGAGCTCGACGATGCGGAAATAGAGCGCTCGATCAAAGAGATCAACGAGGCGATCCAGCGCTCGGCGAAGCACAAGAAGAGCTGAGCCGCCCTCGCGGCGACAATCGCCGCATGACCTTTCAGCGCACTGCCGGCCGCACGGCCGATCAACTCCGTCCCGTCTCGATCCAGCGTGGCTTCACGCGCCACGCCGAAGGCTCGGTACTCATTGCCTTCGGCGACACGCAGGTACTCTGCACCGCCTCCGTCGAAGAGAAAGTACCGCCGCACAAGCGCGGCTCGGGCGAGGGCTGGCTCACCGCCGAGTACGGCATGCTGCCGCGCGCCACGCATACCCGCGGCGACCGCGAGGCGGCACGCGGCAAGCAGAGTGGGCGCACGCAGGAGATCCAGCGCCTGATCGGCCGCTCGCTGCGGTGCGTGTTCGACCTCTCGCTGCTCGGCGAGCGCACGATCTCGCTCGACTGCGACGTGCTGCAGGCCGACGGCGGCACGCGCACCGCGGCCATCACCGGCGCCTACGTCGCCGCCTACGACGCGGTGGCGTGGCTGCTGGCCAAGGGCAAGATCGAGCGCTCGCCGATCAAGGACGCGGTCGCCGCGGTCTCGGTCGGCATCGTCGCCGGCACGCCGCTGCTCGACCTCGAATACGTCGAGGACTCGGCCTGCGACACCGACATGAACGTCGTCATGACCGCCTCGGGCGGCTTCGTCGAGTTGCAGGGCACGGCCGAAGGCGCGACCTTCTCGCGCCTCGAGATGGACGCCTTGCTCGCGCTCGCCGGCAAGGGCATCGGCGAGCTGGTCGTGGCGCAGCGCCAGGCGCTGGGCATCGCTACGGCCTGAGCGTCGGGCGGCACGCACCGTGAGGCTGGTCCTCGCGTCGAACAACCCGGGCAAGCTCGCCGAGCTGCAGTCGCTGTTCGCGCCGCTCGGCCTCGCGCTCGTGGCGCAGCGTTCGCTCGACATCGGCGAAGCCGAAGAGCCGCACGCCACCTTCGTCGAGAACGCGCTCGCCAAGGCGCGCCACGCCGCCCGGGCAGTCAACGGCGCGGCGATCGCCGACGACTCGGGCCTCGTCGTCGACGCGCTCGGCGGGGCGCCGGGCGTCGTCTCGGCGCACTTCGCATCCATCGAGCTGACCAGCATCGACCGCGAGCAGCATCGACGCACGCAAGACGCGGCCAACAACGCCTTGCTGCTCGAGCGGCTGCGCGGCCGGCACGACCGCAGCGCCCGCTTCGTCTCGACCCTGGTCGCGCTGCGCCGCGCCGACGATCCCGAGCCGCTCGTCGCCACCGGCCGCTGGGAGGCGACGATCGCCGAAGCGCCGCGCGGCGATAGAGGCTTCGGCTACGACCCGCTCGTTTTCATCGATGCGCTCGGCAAGACCGTGGCCGAGCTCGACACCGCCGCGAAGAACGCTGTCAGCCATCGCGCCCTCGCCGCGCGTCAGATGCTGGCGCTGATGCGCGAGGTCTGGCGACTGGGGCCGGTAGCCTCATCGGGCTCTGGCTGAGATGAAGGCGTTGCCTCGCATCGTCGCGGCGCCTGCGACCGACGCGGCCGTTCCCGGCGCGACCGTCGCCGAGCGCCTCGCCCGTTTCATGCGCGCCGGCTCGCTGACGCTCGCGTCCCTGCCGCCGCTCTCGCTCTACGTGCACATCCCCTGGTGCCTGAAGAAGTGCCCGTACTGCGACTTCAATTCGCATGCCGTGCGCGGCCCGCTCGAGGCGCTACCGCAGCGGCGCTACGTCGATGCGCTGATCGCCGACCTCGAGGCGTCGCTGCCTTTCGTCTGGGGCCGGCGCGTGCACACGGTCTTCATCGGCGGCGGCACGCCCAGCCTGTTCGAGCCGGCCGAGATCGCGCGGCTGCTCGCCGCCATCCGCGCCCGACTGCCGCTCGAGCCCGGCTGCGAGGTCACGCTCGAGGCCAATCCCGGCACCTTCGAGCGCGAACGCTTCCACGCCTTTCGCGCCGCCGGCGTGACACGCCTCTCGATCGGCGTGCAGAGCTTCGACGACGCGCGTCTTGCCGCGCTCGGCCGCGTGCACGACGCGGCGCAGGCGCGCGCCGCGATCGACGAGGCCGACGACGCCTTCGAGACTTTCAACATCGACCTGATGTACGCGCTGCCCGGCCAGTCGCTCGCCGAAGGCGAAGCCGATCTCGCTGCCGCGCTCGCCTTCCAGCCGCCGCACCTCTCGGTCTATCAGCTGACGATCGAGCCGAACACCTACTTCGCCAAGCATCCGCCCGTGCTTCCGGACGCCGACACGGCCTTCGTCATGCTCGACCGCATCACGGCGGCGACCGGGGCGGCGGGTCTCGATCGCTACGAAGTCTCGGCCTACGCGCGCTCCGGCCATCGCGCGCGCCACAACCTCAACTACTGGGAGTTCGGCGACTACCTGGGCATCGGCGCTGGTGCGCACGGCAAGCTGAGCTTCGCGCACCGCATCGTTCGCCACGTGCGCGTGCGCGACCCGGCGGCGTACATGGCCGGCGCCGAGGCCGGCGCGGCGGTCGCCTCCGAGGCCGAGGTCGGACGCGCCGATCTGCCCTTCGAGTTCATGCTCAACGCCTTGCGCCTGCGCGAAGGCTTCGAGCTCACCCGCTTCGGCGAGCGCACCGGCCTGCCGCCGACGGCGATCGAGCGGCCGCTCGCCGAGGCCGAGCGGCGTGGCCTGATCGTCCGCGAGCTGCATCACGTTCGGCCGAGCGAGCGGGGGTTCGACTTCCTGAACGACCTGCTCGAGCTGTTCCTGCCTGCATCTCGCTAACAAGGTCGCTCCGGGCTGCCATTTCGGACGGCCGCCGGCAGGGGGCGCTGCTAGACTGGACTGAACTTCGTCCCTGCCGCGAGTGCCTCTTTCGATCGATACCCCGCTCAACGACTCGAACGCACTCAGCCTCGACGGGGCACTGCAATTGCTCGAGCAATCGAGGCACCGGCTTCCGGATCTGCAGGCCGTCGGCAAGGCGGTCTGGCTGCAAGCGGTGATCGACGGCCTTTGCGAGCTCTCGAGCCGCGACCCGCTCACCGGCCTGGCCAACCGCCGCCACTTCGAGCTCACGCTGGCCAGCGAGGTCGACCGCGTCGCGCGCGCCGGCGAACCGGCGCTGGTGCTCATGATCGACGTCGATCACTTCAAGAAGGTCAACGACGCCCACGGCCATCCGGCCGGCGACGGCGTGCTGCGCGAGGTGGCCCACGCCCTGCACGACTGCATCCGGCCGATGGACACGGTGGCGCGCTTCGGCGGCGAAGAGTTCTCGATGATCCTGCCCAATTGCGCGCCCTCGTTCGCGCAAGCGGTGGCCGAGCGGATCCGCCTGCGCGTGCAGGCGATGACGATCACCATCGCGCCGGGTATCGAGGTGCGCGTCACCGTCTCGATCGGCGGCGCCTTCGCGCCGCAATGGGTGCGCTCGTCGCCGCTGCTCTGGGTCGAGCGCGCCGACCAGCAACTCTACCGCGCCAAGTCCGAAGGCCGCAACCGCGCCTGCCTCGAGCAGCCGGCGGTGTCGCTGGTCTCGGCCGAGGAAAAGGGCTTGCTCTTCGGCACCTCGCAGTTCGCGGATTTGTGATGAGCACGGTGCCAGGCCGCCCCAAGCCGTGCTCAGCCCCCTCGGGGGGCAGCGCCGCGGCGAAAGCCGCAAGCGTGGGGGCTCCATGAGCGGAAAGATTCTCGCAATCACCAGCGGCAAGGGTGGCGTCGGTAAGACCTTCGTCGCGGCCAATCTCGCGGCTGCGCTGGCCGAGCGGGGCGAACAGGTGCTCGTGCTCGACGCCGACCTCGGCCTGGCCAACCTCGACGTCGTGCTCAACCTGCATCCGAAGATCACGCTGCACGATGTCTTCACCGGCAAGGCGACGCTCGAGCAGGCGATCCTGCCGGCGCCGGGCGGCTTCTCGGTGCTGCTCGCCGGCTCCGGGCTGGTCGAGTATTCGCGCCTCACGCCACAGGTGCGCGAGCAGCTCGTCGACATCATCGCCCAGGTGCGGCCGCGCTTCGACCGCATCCTGCTCGATACCGGCGCCGGCATCTCCGACGTCGTGCTGCACGCGATCTCGCTCGCCGACGACGTGCTCGTCATCGTCACGCCCGAGCCCACCTCGATGACCGACGCCTACGCGACGATCAAGGTGCTGGCCACCTTGCAGAAGCGCCGTCGCATCCGACTCATCGTCAACCAGGTGAGCGCGCTCGGCGAGGGGCGCACGATACGCAATCAGCTGCAGCTCGTCGTCGATCGCTTCGTGGCGCCGCAGCTCAAGGCCGAAGGCGACGGCGAGCCGCTGGTGCTTGAGCTGATGGGCGAGATCCCGAGCGATCCCGCGGTGCGCGAGGCCGTGAAGAAGCGCGGCCTGCTCCTCCTCGGTCAGCCCGGTTGCCCGGCCGCGCAAGCGGTCAGCGCCGCTGCGGCCCGGATGGTCGCCTGAGCGTCAGTCGCCGGGCTTCAGCAGCACGATCAGCGCGCCGTGGCCGCCGTCGGCGGGGCGCGCATAGGTGAACGCCAGCACCTCGCTGCGCTGCACCAGCCACGATTTGACCTTGGCCTTCAGCACCGGCTCGCGGCCCGGTGACCCATGGCCCTTGCCGTGCACGATGCGGACGCAGCGCGCACCCGTCTTCACCGACTCGCGCATGAACGCGGCCAGCCTTTCTCGCGCTTCGTCGCGGCGCAGGCCGTGCAGGTCGAGCTCTCCCTGCAGCACCCAGACGCCGCGCCGGAGCTTGCGCACTGTGTCGATGCCCACGCCGCGGCGCCGGAACGACAGCGCGTCGTCGGTATCGAGCAGCGACTCGACGTCGAAGCCATCGGAGATCGCTTCGACGAGCACGGCCGCGTCGTCGCGCTCGCGCTGGCGCGCCCGCGGCGCGGGCCGTGGCCGCTCGGGCAGGGCATGCGCTGGCTTGCGCAGGGGCAGCACGGCACCGACGGTCGTCGCAAAGAGCGAGCGTTCGCGCCGCTGCTGCAGCGCCTGCTCGCGCTCGGCCTGCTGCTGCGCTTCGGCGGCGCGGCGGCGTTCGAGCAGGGCCGTGCGCAGCGCGGCGAGCTCATGCAGTGAATGGGCCTTCATGTCGCTTGCTTCACAGAAGGCCGCGCTCGGCGAACGAGACGACCGTGCCCTGGCCGACGACCAGGTGGTCGAGCACGCGCACGTCGACCAGCGCCAGCGCGCTCTTCAACGTTTGCGTCAGGAACTCGTCGGCGCGCGACGGCTCGGCCGCGCCGGAGGGATGGTTGTGGGCGAAGATGACGGCGGCGGCACCAAGCTCGAGCGATCGCTTGACGATCTCACGCGGGTAGACCGATGATTGTGAGAGCGTGCCGCGAAACATCTCCTCGAGCGCAATGAGCCGGCTCTGCGCGTCGAGAAAGAGCACGGCGAAGACTTCGTGGGCGTGCGCGCCGAGCTGCAGGGCGACGTATTCCTTGACCTTGCCCGGCGAGTCGAAGACCGGCCGCGCCGCCAGCTCGCCGGCCACCGACCTTCGCGCCAGCTCGAGCACGGCGGCGACCTCGGCCCGCTTGGCCGGGCCGCGAAGTCCATTGACGCGCTTGAGCTCTTCAGGCCCGGCGCGCAGCAGCCCCGAGAGGCCACCGAAAGCATCGAGCAGGTTCTGCGCGAGCTGCAGCACCGAGGTGCCTCGAAAGCCGGTGCGCAACAGCAGCGCGATCAGCTCGGCATCGGCGAGCGCGGCGGGTCCCTGGGCGAGCAGCTTTTCGCGCGGGCGGGCCGGGGCGGGAATGTCCTTGAGCATGAGGGCCTGCAGGGGCAAGGAGCGCCAGCTCGTAAAATCATCATCAGTCTATCTCCCGAAAGCCGAGTCTCTTGAATTGCGTCGAGCCCGGGTCCTTCCTGACCCTGCACTATCGATTGAGCGGCCCCGACGGTGGCGCCTTCATCGATACCTTCGGTGCTCAGCCGGCAACGCTCTCGCTCGGCACCGGCGAGCTGGCGCCGGCGATGGAGGCGCGCCTGCTCGGCCTGGCCGAAGGCAGCCGCGCCTCGTTCGAGCTGGCCTCGGGCGAGGCCTTCGGCGAGCGCAACCCGGAGCTGCTGCAACGCGTGCCGCGCACGCTGCTCGCCACGCATGGCGATGCCGATGCCGATGCCGACTACCGGGTCGGCGACGTCGTGCGCTTTCCCACGCCCGACGGCCAGGCCAGCTTTGCCGGTGTCGTGCGCGAGGTGGCGGGCGATGCGCTCGTGTTCGACTTCAACCATCCGCTCGCGGGACGGCCGGTCACCTTCGAAGTTCAGCTGATCGGCATCCTATAGTCATGGTGCCCCAACGCTCACTTCGTTCGCTGCCCCCCGAGGGGGCGGCAACGCCCTTGGGCCGGCCCGGCGGGCTTTGCGCCGTCCGATGCTCGCCATGACGGTGGAAGAAGCCATCCTCGCCGAGCCGCGCGGCTTTTGCGCCGGCGTCGATCGCGCCATCGAGATCGTCGAGCGTGCGCTGATCCGCTTCGGCGCGCCGATCTACGTTCGCCACGAGATCGTGCACAACACCTACGTCGTCGACGACCTGAAGAAAAAGGGCGCCATCTTCATCGAGGAGCTGGCCGACGTGCCGCGCGGCGCGACCCTCGTCTTCAGTGCGCACGGCGTGTCGCAGGCCGTGCGGCAAGAGGCGGCGGAGCGCGGCTTTTCGGTCTTCGACGCGACCTGCCCGCTCGTCACCAAGGTGCACGTCGAGGTCGCCAAGCTGGCCCGCGAAGGCTACGAATTCATCATGATCGGGCACAAGGGCCATCCCGAGGTCGAAGGCACGATGGGCCAGCTCGACCACGGCATCTACCTCGTCGAGGACGTCGCCGACGTGGCGCGCGTCGAGGTCGCCGAAGGGCAGAAGCTCGCCGTCGTGACCCAGACGACGCTCTCGGTCGACGATGCGGCCGACATCCTGGCCGCCGTCCAGCGCCGCTTTCCGGACGTGCGCCAGCCCAAGCAGCAGGACATCTGCTACGCGACGCAAAACCGCCAGGACGCGGTCAAGGTGCTCGCCCCGGGCGTCGACGTGCTGATCGTCGTCGGCAGCCCGAGCAGCTCGAACAGCAATCGCCTGCGCGAGCTCGGCGAGCGGCTCGGCGCCGACGCTTACATGGTCGACGCCGCCGCCGACCTGAAGGCCGAGTGGTTCGAAGGCAAGCGCCGGGTCGGCGTCACCGCCGGCGCGTCGGCGCCGGAGGTGCTGGTGCAGCGGGTCATCGAGCGGCTGCGCGCGCTCGGCGCGGTCTCGGTGCGCAGCCTTCCCGGCGCGGTCGAGACTGTCCACTTCCCGCTGCCCATGGGCCTGGGCGACAAGGCGATGGCGACGGTGCGCCGGCGCTGATCCGGATCGCGCGGCGCCGCTCAGCGGGCGGCCGGTGCGGCGTTCAGGTTCTTGTCGAGAAAGCGCTCGACGCGGCTCCAGAAGTCGACCCGGTTGTCGACCTTCAGCCAGCCGTGGCCCTCGCCGTCGTAGACGACCCATTCGGGATCGCGGCCCTGGGCGCGCAAGGCGTCGCGCATCAGCGTGCCGTGCTTGAGCGGAACGCGTCGATCGTCGCGGCCGAAGGCGAGCAAGAGCGGCGCGCGGATCTCGGCGGCGCGCTCGGCCGGCGCGGCGGTGCGCAGCATGTCGGCATCCTTCTGCGGATCGCCGAGCAGGGTCGGCAGGCTGTAGGCGCGCGCCTCGTCGGACAGGTCGCTTTCCCAGGTGTCCTCGAAGAGCAGGCGCGGATCGGTCACCGCGACCCAGGCGACGCCGCAGCGATAGAGGTCGGGATAGCGCACCAGGCCCATCAGCGTCGCGTAGCCGCCGTAGCTCGCGCCGGCGATGCAGACGCGATTCGGATCGACGAGCGCCTTGGCGGCGACGAAGGCGAGCGCATCGGCGACGTCGTCCTGCATCGACCCTTCCCAGTGCTTCCAGCCCGCCTCGAAATGTAAGCGGCCGAATCCCGTGCTGCCGCGGTACTCGGGCTCGATCACCACGTAGCCGCGCGAGGCGAGGAGCTGCGGATCGGGACTCCAGCGCCAGAAGCCGCCGCGCGACCCGGGGCCGCCGTGCACGAGAACGACGGCCGGGCGCTTGCCGTCGCGCATGCCCGGCGCGTCCTTCTTCGGCGTCGTCACCCAGACAGGCAGATCGAGGCCGTCTCTGGCCTTGGCGTGAAAGAAGTCGAGCGTCGCCATGCGCGCCGGCGCGATGTCGGCGCGGACCGCGTCGAGCGGCGTCCAGGCGTCGGTGGCGGGGCGGTAGAGCCAGAAGCTGCCCGGGTCCTGGTCGGACCACGAATGGACGAGGACGACCTGCACGTCCTTGCACTGGCTGCAGCTCAGCGAATTGACGTGGCCGGGCAATCGATCGTCGACCTTTTTCTGGCTCGCCTTCATGCGCGCATCGAACCAGACCGTCGACTCGGCGTCGGTGACGACGCGAACGCCGAACACGTCGGCGCCGACGGCATCGGTGACGAGGTAGCCGCGAAAGTCGAAGCCGGGTGTCGTGACGAGCGGCTTCGGCTCCGGCGCGCCGGTCTTGAAATCGAAGAGCTGGAGCGCCGCGGTGCCTTCGTGGCCGATGTTGGTCGTGACGTAGAGCCGGCCCTTGTCGTCGACGAAGCGCGGCAGGAACTCCTGCTCCAGGCTCGGCCCGGAGCTGATCCGGGTCCACTCCTGCTGCCCGGGCCCGCGCCAGTAGACGGTGGTCACGCCCTGGAACTCGGCGACCGTGACACCGGGGCCGCCCTTGGGATCGAAGAGCCACTCCATGACGTGCGCCGGCCGGGCCAGCGAGAGCGTGCGCGTGCGGCCGGTGGCGACGTCGAGACGCAGGGCGCTGACGCTGTCGAGCTCGCTGCGGTTGGTGTAGTTGTGGGCGCCGACGATCACCTCGCCGCTGCCGTCGCGCGGGACGGCGAGCAGGTCGTGGTTCCAGTCGAGCGTCTCCCGGCGGCTCGGGCAGATGGCACGAATGAAGTCGCGCCGGGGCTTGATGAGCTGGCGCATCTCGCTGCCATCGCGGCGGACCGAGAACATGCCCGGGCCGAACCGCTGCTCGGTGCCACCGCTCTGCTGGTCGATGACGTTCAAGACGAGAACATCGTCGCTGATCCAGCGAAACGACCGGATGTCGGCGTCGGAAAAGATCGCCGCGACGGTCGGCGGCGACTTGCCATCGACGTCGATAGCGGCCAGGGCGACGCGGGTCGTGCTGCCGCCGGCGGTCATGGCCAGCCATTTGCCGGAGGGCGAGAGCTGCATGGCGCCGACGTCAGCATTGCGAAAGAAGCTGCGCACGCTCGGCAGGGCCGGACCGGCAGGCTCGGCGGCGAGGGCGGGCAGGGTCGAGCCGAAAGACGTGCCAAGAACCAGGTGCAGGCATACGCGGCGGAGCGACCAAGCGGGCAGGGAATATCCCCTGAGCGAACGGATCGCCGCATTCTGCATTGCAGCGCCGCGGCGGCGCCGGGGCGCCAGTTCGCAGCGCCGAGCCCGGCTACTTGCGCAGGCGCGGGTGCATGGTGATCGTGTGCACCCGGGGCGCCGGGGCCTTGGCAGCCGACTTGTCGCAGCCGTCGCATGCGCAGCCGCTTGTCTCGACCGAGTGCTTGCGCAGGAATGCAGCCACGCCGGCCGGCAGAGGCAGCTCGAGCAGCGTCAGCGCGGCGGCACGACGCCATGCCGCGGGCATCAGCGTCCAGGCGGCGTAGACGCTGCAGCCGGCAACGATCAGGGCGACGACGAGCGATTGCAGCAGCATGGTGGTCATCCTCCCAGCCAGAGCGTGACGCGATAGGTGATGAACGCGGCCACGTACGCCATCGCGAACAGGTACACCGCCATGGCGATCGGATAGCGCCAGGAATTGGTCTCGCGCTTGACGACGACCAGCGTCGAAATGCATTGCGGCGCGAACACGTACCAGGCGAGCAGCGAGAACGCGGTAGCGAGCGACCAGCCTTGCGCGATCACCGGCGAGAGCGCGTCGGCGACCGAATCGCCGGCCGCCGACATCGAATAGACGGTGCCGAGCGCGCCCACCGCCACCTCGCGCGCGGCCAGGCCGGGCACGAGGGCGATCGAGATCTGCCAGTTGAAGCCGATCGGTGCAAAGATGTGCTGCAGGCCCTGGCCGAGCATGCCGGCCACGCTGTACTGGATGGCCGGGCCGGTCGCGCCGGCCGGCGGCGCCGGAAAGCTCGAGAGAAACCAGAGCACGACCATCAGCGCGAAGATGATGCCGCCGACGCGCTTCATGAAGATCGCGCCGCGCTCCCACAGGCCGAGCGCGAGGTTGCGCAGACCCGGCATGCGATAGGGCGGCAGCTCGAGCATGAGCGGCTGGTAGCGGCGCTTGATCCAGACCCGCTTGAAGACCCAGGCCACGCCCATCGCCGAGACCACGCCGGCGACGTAGAGGACGAAGAGGGTCAGGCCGCGCAGGTTGAAGGGGCCGATGCTGCGCGCCGGAACGAAGGCGCCGATCAGCAGCGCATAGACCGGCAGCCGCGCCGAGCAGGTCATGAGCGGCGCGACCATGATCGTGGCGAGCCGATCCTTCCAGTTGGCGATCGTGCGTGTCGCCATGATGCCGGGGATGGCGCAGGCAAAGCTCGACAGCAGCGGGATGAAGGCGCGCCCCGAGAGGCCGACCTTGCCCATCAGGTTGTCGAGCAGGAAGGCGGCGCGCGGCAGGTAGCCCGAGTCCTCGAGCACGAGGATGAAGAGGAACAGGATCAGGATCTGCGGCAGGAAGACGATGACGCTGCCGGCACCGGCGATGACGCCGTCGACGAGCAGGCTGCGCAGCGGGCCCTCGGCCATGTGCGAGGTGGTCCAGGCGCTGATGCCTGCCATCGCCGCCTTGATCGCGTCCATCGGCACGTTGGCCCAGGAGAAGACGGCCTGGAACATCAGGAACAGCACGACCGCGAGCAGGGCCAGGCCCCAGACCGGATGCATGACGACAGCGTCGATGCGATGGTGGAAGCGCTGCACCGCAGCGGCGCCCGGCGCGGCGATGGCGAGGATCCGGCGTACTTCGAGCTGCAGGTCGGCCGAAGAACGCGATTCCTTGACGGCCTCGGGTGCGGCGCCGCTCGGCATCGCCTTGCCGAGGTGCTGGCCGAGCAGGGCCAGCAGGCCGGCGTGCCCGTCGGACTTGACCGCGACGGTCTCGACGACCGGGCAGCCGAGCTCTTCGGCGAGCCTGGCGACGTCGATCTTCAGGCCCTCGGCGCGCGCCACGTCGGCCATGTTGAGCGCGACCATGAGCGGCCGGCCGAGCTGGGCC
>JANXWR010000586.1 GCA_025351025.1 Burkholderiales bacterium
CGATCGTCGTCACGACGCCGGCCGGCGTGACCTTGCGGATGACGTGGTTTGCGGTGTCGGCGACGAAGACATTGCCGGCCGCATCGACGACGAGGCCATCGGTCTTGCTCAATCTCGATGCGTTGCCCGTTCCGTCGATGCTGCCGAGGCCGCCGATGTCGCCGGCGAGCAGCGATAGGCCGGTCTGGCCGGAGCCCGAGGTCGTCACCGTGAGCCGCGCGGTGTTGCTCGCGGCGCTGCCGGCGGCGTTCGTGAAGACGGCGCGATAGAGCGTGCCGCTGTCGGCGAGGACGGTCGCCGGCGTCGTGAAGCCGGCGCTCGTGGCGCCGGCGATCGGCGTCCAGGTCGTGCCCGCGTTCGTGCTCCATTCCCACTGCACGGTGGGCGTTGGCGTGCCGGTGGCGGCGGCCGTGAACGTCGCGGTGGCCGGAGCGACGACGCTGGCGTCGGCCGGCTGCAGCGTGATGCTCGGCGCGGTCTGCGTCGGGCCGCCGCTTTCCGCCGGCGGTGGCGCATCAGCGCTGCCGCCGCAGGCGCCGAGGGCCAGGGCGAGGCCGAACATGGCCAAGCGGCGCAGCAGCGCCCAGCCGGTACGAAGAAAGGTCGTCGTGTCGAGGGCGTGAAGGGTGCGCATGACGGTCCGATCAAAACGCGTACTGGGCAAAGAGGCCGAGCGTCTGCAGCGACCCGTGCGTGTTGTGTGCCTTGAAACGGGTCGCGTCGAGGTCGAGGCCGACGGCACTGCCGGCGTGAGGTCGTAGCCGAGCGCAAGGCCGGCGATCGGCTGCGTCGTCGTCTTGCCCGCGCTCCCGGAGAACGGGTCGGCATAGTCGAAGCGCGTGCGCACCGAGGCGACGCCGAGCCGGCCGTGCAGGCTCCACGTGGGCGTGAAGCGCCAGAGATAGCCTGCCGTCAAGCCCAGACCGCTGACCTTGAACGTGCCACCGAACTGGGTGCCGAGCGGCGAGATGTCGGCGCCCTTGAAACTGGGTCGCCGCCGAAATAGCCGAGGCGGACGTCGATCTCCGGTGTCACCTGGTAGCCGGCGAAGATCTTGAAGTTCGTATCGCTGCGATCGCAGGGAGAGGCGGCCAGGCAATCGACCTTGCCTCGGCTCACGCCGGCGCCCGCCCCGATGCTGAAGTCGGCGGCGCGAGCGGTGCCGCAGGCCAGCATGGCGACGGTGGCCAGGGCGAGCCAGGGCGGCAGGCCGCGCTGCGACGTCTTGGGTCCACGGGAAGGCGCGAGGGCATCTGACACGTGGCTCTCCAGGCAGTGGCGACGGGCAGGACAGACCGCGCGCGCCCTCTCCCTGATCTGACTAAACGGGAACGGCGCCGCAAAGCCGCCACCTCGCGAGGTCTTTTTCGTGCCGGTTCTGGATCGCGTCTCTACGCGAAGTCACGTGGCTCGGGTATTCCGATTGCGAGAGAAGCGGGCATGGGCGACCGCTCGCGGCATAACGCTTCTTGCATGTTTCGGGCACGCCCAAGAAACGCGTCATCGCTAGACTGATCTGCGACGAGCATGGGGTCCCTTCAGCCCGATGTGCAGACCCTGACTGCGATCCGAGACGATGGACGACGACATCCAGAGCACCCTCTCCAAGGTTCCCGAGGTCACGCTCGCCTTTTGGTTCGTCAAGATCCTGGCGACGACCCTCGGCGAGACCGGCGGCGATGCGGTGACGATGTCGATGAACCTCGGCTACCTGGTCGGCACGGCGATCTTTGCGAGCGTCTTCGTCGTCGCCGTCGGCGTGCAGGTCGCGGCGAAGCGCTTTCATCCGTTTCTGTACTGGGCGGTCATCGTCGCGACGACGACGGCGGGCACGACGCTGGCCGACTTTCTCGACCGCTCCCTCGGCATCGGCTACGTCGGCGGCACGACGATCCTGCTCGCCCTTCTGCTCGCGACGCTCGGCCTCTGGTACCGGACCCTCGGCTCAGTGTCGGTGAGCTCGATCCGCTCGAGCCGGGCCGAGGCGTTCTACTGGGCGACGATCATGTTTTCGCAGACGCTGGGCACGGCGCTCGGCGACTGGATGGCCGATACGACGGGCCTCGGCTACGAGCGCGGCGCGCTGGTCTTCGCCGCCGCGCTCGCCCTCGTCGCGGCGGCCTACTACTTCAGCAAGCTGTCGCACACCTTGTTGTTCTGGGCGGCGTTCATCCTCACGCGGCCGCTTGGCGCGACGGTGGGCGACTTTCTCGACAAGCCGCTCGCCAACGGCGGCCTGGCGATGAGCCGCTACGTCGCGTCGGCGGTTCTTGCGGTGGTGATCGTCGGCTGCGTCGTCCTGCTGCCGCAACGCGCCGAAAAGGGCTCCGCCTGACGGCCTGCCTTCGTCCCTTCGCAACAAGGACTGCCATGACGCATCGAACCCTGGCCTTCGCGTATTGCGCCTCGGCGGCGCTCTCCTTCGGCGCTCTCGCGGCCGAGCCCGGCCCCGACACCGCCGGCTCGGCGCCGGCCCGGATGCTCAAGTCCGACTACAGGATTGCAAAGGACAAACTCGAAGCCGAGTACCGGGCCGCGAAGCGCGTCTGCGAGATCGGCAAGGGAAGCCAGGAACGGGCTTGCCTCAAAGAAGCGGAGGCCTCTCACGACCAGGCAGAGAGGGCGCTGCGGGCCGACTTCTACGGCGAACGCCGCAAGTAGCCGTCAAGCGATCGGCGCGCGTTGCAGGCTGCGCCACAGGCCGAGCGGATACATCCCCTTCTCCAGCAAGCGCACCGCGAGCCAGGGACGGCGACCTCGGCGGCATCGACGACCGATAGAACGGGGCTCGGCCGCGCTTCGCGTCGCTCGCTAGACTCGCCCGACTGTCAACGGGAGGCGATGCATGACACAGCCGCAGATCAGGCGCGGGCGCGTACGCCGGTGGTTCGTCGCCATCGTCTGGTTGCTGCTCGTGCTCGTGATCGCGGCGGCGATCGGCGCCTATGCCTTCATGCGCGCCAGCCTGCCGATGCTCGACGGCCAGGTGACAGCCACCGGCTTGCGCGCCCCGGTCTCGGTGACGCGCGACGCCCTCGGCGTGCCGACGCTGCACGGCAGCGACCGCGCGGACCTCGCCTTCGCCAGTGGCTATCTGCACGCGCAGGAGCGCTTCTTCCAGATGGACCTGCTGCGCCGCGCCGCCAGCGGCGAGCTGGCCGCGCTGCTCGGCAAGGCCTTGCTGCCGGTCGACCGCGAGCGACGGCTGCATCGCTTCTCGGCGCGTGCCGGCCCGGCCCTGGCGGCGCTGCCCGAAGCCGAGCGCGCGGTGCTCGAGCGCTATGCCGCCGGCGTCAACGCCGGCCTCGACGCGCTTGCGGCGCGGCCCTTCGAATACGCCGTCCTGCGCGCGACGCCGCGGCCCTGGCGCGCCGAAGACACGATGCTCGTCGTCTGGACGATGTACTTCGATCTGCAGGACGACCAGCTGCATCGCGTCTGGTCGCGCGGTTGGCTGCGCGACAACGGCAGCTCGCCGGAGCAGCTCGCCTTCCTGTTGCCGACCTCGAGCAGCTACGACGCGCCGCTCGACGCGGCAGCGATCGACGAGACCGCAGCGCCGATGCCCGCGGCACCGCCGGCCTGGTTCGGCAAGGCGGCGAAGGCCAGGGTGGCAACGGCCGAGCTCGAAGACATCGGCAACGCCGAGGTCGGCAGCAACAACTGGGTCGTCGCCGGCGCGCGCAGCCAGAGCGGCGCGGCGATCGTCGCCAACGACATGCACCTGACGCTGCGCCTGCCTCACCTCTGGTACCGCGCCGCGATCGAGATCGAGACCACGGGCGCGCCGATGCGCCGCATCGTCGGCGTCACCTTGCCAGGCACGCCGGCCATCGTCGCCGGCAGCAACGGCCAGGTCGCCTGGGGCCTGACCAACAGCTACGGCGCCTACCTCGACCTGCTCGAGCTCGAGTTCGACGCCAAGGACCCGACGCGCTACCGCATGGCCGCCGGCATCGCTGGCGCGCCGGCCGACGGCTGGGGGCTGCTGCGCACGATCAACGAGCGCATCGCGGTCGCCAATGGCGCCGACGAGATCCTGCAGGTGCAGGAGACGGCGTTCGGCCCGGTCTGGGAGCGCGGCGGTCGACGCTATGCGGTGCACTGGGTCGCGCACGACCCGGGTGCGATCAACTTCGCCCCGCTCGCGCTCGAGCAGGCGACGAACGTCGCCGAGGTGCTGGCGATCGGCCAGGGCGCAGGGTTTCCGGCGCAGAACATGGTCGCGGGCGACGCCGCTGGCCACATCGGCTGGACCATCGCCGGCGCCTTGCCCGGACGCACGGCGAGCTGGGCATCGACCTTCCCCGCGCCGGCGGCGTCGGCCGCCTCGCACACCTGGACGTCGCTTGCCGCGACGGACGCGCATCCGACCGTCATGGACCCGGGCTCGGGCCAGCTCGCCACAGCCAACGCGCGCCAGCTCGCCGGCGCCGGCTACGCGGCGATCGGCGACGGCGGCGTCGACCTCGGCGCACGTCAACGACAGGTGCGCGACAATGTCACCGCGCTCGGCGCGGGCGTCGACGAGACCGGCGTCTATGGCGTCGGCCTCGACGATCGCGCGCTCTACCTCGCTCCCTGGCGCGACCGCGCCTTGCAGGCGCTCGCCGGCGACACCGACGCTGCCTCGCACCCGAGGCGCGACGAGTTCAAGCGCCTGCTCGAAAACACCTGGACCGGCCGGGCCAGCGTCGACTCGGTCGCCTACCGGCTGACGCGCGCCTTCGTCGGCAGCCTCTATCTGCGTCTGTTCGGCAACGCCGACGAGGCGATGCGCGCGGCCGACAAGCAGGCCGGCTTCTCGCGCGCCACGGCGCGCTGGCCGGCGGTGATCGCGCGACTGCTCGACGAGAAGCCCGCCGGCTGGCTGCCGGCCGGCAGCGCGAGTTGGCAGGCCGTGCAGCTCGCCGCCATCGACGATGCGATCGAGAGCGTCGAGAAGGACGGCACGCCCTTGGCCGAGGCCACCTGGGGCAAGCGCAACACCTTGCACATGACTCATCCGATGTCCGCCGCGCTGCCGCTCGGTTCACGCTGGCTGGCCGCGCCCGCCGACCCATTGCCCGGCGACAGCCACATGCCGCGCGTCGCCGCGCCGGACTTCGGGCCGTCGGAGCGGCTCGTCGTCTCGCCGGGCCATGAAGCGAGCGGTGTCTTCAACATGCCGGGCGGACAGAGTGGCCACCCCTTGAGCCCGAACTTTCTCGGCGGCCATGCCGACTGGGTGGCGGGCCGGGCGACGCCGCTGCTGCCAGGCGCGACGCTTCACACGCTTCGCTTCGAGCCGCGCTGAACCGTCGGTCCGCCACGCGTGTGACCCCGTTGCTGCGGCAACGAGGCGCCGATAGGATGCCGGCTGCGCCACCACCGAGCCGGGCACTTTCATGGCCCTGCTGCAGATCCTCGGCCTCAAGCGCTCACCGGCCGCGGCACCAAACGACACCGCGACGTCGCCGAAGAAACAGGTGCGGTTCTCGGAGGTGACCGAGCAGATCCCGCACCCCGGCGCGTCCGCGGTGCGGATCGGCAAAGGCCGAGAGCGTTCCGATGCCGTGATCGCGCCGCCGCCGAAGGTGCTGGCGGCGATGGAGGTCGAAGCCCCGGGTGGCAAGACGCTCGAGGTCGTGAAGACCGCGAACGGGCGCGTCCGGTACACGGCGCCGCCACCGAAGGTGGCCGAGATCACCTTCTCCGGCGGCGGCGGCAAGGGCACCGCCCTGCCCGGCGCAGTGAAGGCTCTATACGAAAGCGGCATCCTCTAGGACACGACCAAGATCGCCGGCGCCTCGGTCGGCTCGATGACGGCGGCGCTGGTCGCGGCCGGCATCACGCCCGACGAGTTCCTCGCCGTCGCCGACGCCGACGAGACCACCGACGCCATCACCGAAGGCACCGGCGGCACCAAGAAGGGCCTGCTCGCGCGAGCGATGAGGAACAAGGTCACCACCGGCGACGGCAGCCCGGTTACCGATCCCGCTCGACGAGCTGAAGGCGCTGCCAGGAGCAAGTACGCCGGTGCCGCCGACGCCGTCACCTTCCGCGAGCGCGTCGCCGAGATGATCGTCAAGCTTCAGGCCGGCGCCAAGACAGCGGCGGCCAAGGGCCGCGCCTCCGACGCGCTGCAGGACAAGGACGTCTCGATGGCGCTCGACGAGCTCGACAAGCTGGCCGGCGCCGAGGTCGAGTTCCAGGGCTACGTGGGTCGCGAGCTGAACAAGGAACCCGACCTCGACCTCATGCTCGAGGCGGCGCGGCGCATCCAGCGCAGTGGCAGCGGCAAGAAGAGCCCGACCATCGCCGCCGCCGACGTGGTGGCCGAGGGGCTGCGCGCGCATACCTTCGCCGACAACATCCTGAAGCAGCTCGTCTACCGGAAGATAAAGCAGGAACCGAAGGGCGGCGCCGGCATCCTGACGCTGTTCACGATCGAGCAACTGCTGCTCACCGCGAAGAAGCCGGGCGACGTGAACCAGGCGATCGACCTGGGCGTCAAGCACTTCAGGAACAAGGTCGACCACCGCATTACCAAGCGCGGCCACCGCAAGTTCGCGCAGCAGCTCGACCAGCGGCGCATGCGCGGCCGCCTGAACCCTTAGCCACTCACCGAGACCGATTCATGTCACCCAGCGCCCAAGCCCTTTACACCCAGCTCGCCAAGGCCCTCGGCGTGGCGACCATTCCGGCCGATGCGCGCGGCATCGTCCAGCTCGACGTCGGCGACGAGGGCCGTGTCGTGCTCGTGCCCGAAGACGCTTACACGCTGATGCCGATGTCGCCGGTGGCCAAGCTGCCCGCGACCCTGGATCAGGGCACGCTGCTCTGGCTGATGCGGCGCAACTTCCACGACAGCCCGCTGGCGCCGTTTCGCATCGGCTGTGACAGCGCCGGCAGCCTCGTCGTCTGGGGCAGGTTGCCGATCGACGACATGAGCGGCGAGCAGCTCGCCGGGCTGCTCGATGCACTGGCCGCCGAGGCCGCGTTGATCCGCGAGGAGATCGCCACGGACGAGAGCGCGGAGGACGAGACCGAGGCCGCCGCGGAGTGAACGCCGTGCCCGGTCGCCGACTGGCCTTGGCGGCCGCGTCGACGTCGGCCTGACCCTACCTCAGCTTCGGGTCCCTGCGCACCGCCTGCGCAAACTTCTCGGCCGCTTCCTTGACCGAGCGCCGGGCCGACAGCGAGTGGTCGCTCTTGAACTCGTCGAACTCGGCGGCGCCATCGCCGGTCACCTTGAACTGCGCGATCTGCGCCCCCTGGGCGTCGGTCACGGTGCAGGCGATCTCGGTGCTGAATTTCGTCGGCGGCCAGGTGAAGGCCGAGGGCGAGCTCGACGTCGTCGTGATCACGGGCGTGAAGACGAAGCCGACGCCGGCGGGTCCGACGGCGGCGGGTGTGGCCGCCGGCAGCGAGGTCACGTCCTGATAGACGGAGCGCAGCGCCTGGCGCAGCGACTTCTCGATGTCGCGATACGGGAAGTAGCTGACCTTGTCGCCGCCGCCGCCGGGCGTGGTCACCTGCCTGGCGCGGTCGGCGTCGGTGATGACGTAGCCGACCTTCTTGGCCACCAGCGTGGCGTCGTTGCGGGCCGGCCCGGTCGGCGAGTCGAGGCTGAGCGGATGCGCACACGCACCGAGAAGCGCAACGACGGACAGGGCGGCAGCGAGGCGGATCGATCGGGGCAGTGACATGTCTGGCTCAGTTCCTGATGGCGTTGATGAACTCGGGGTCGACGTAGATCTGCTTGAGGGCGGCGTGCACGAGTTGTGGGTAGGCCGCCATGCCATGCTGCAAGGCGATCATTCCCATGAAGTTCGAGTCGAAGTGGGTCACCATCTTGTAGGTCTTGCGCAACCTTGGCTTGTCGGCGCGCGTGACGACGACCTCGAGGTCGAGCGTGCCGTCGCAGGTGACGAACCCGGTGACGTCGACGTCGTTGACGAGCAGGGTGGCCGAGATCCGCGTCGGCGCCTCGGCCGAGTAGAGGCCGGCTTCCTTCAGATCGCGGATCAGCGCTTCTTCGACATACCTCGCGAAGGTGCCGTTCGCCGCGCCCAAGCGGGCGCCGCGCAGGGTGATCTTGTTGACCTTCGCCTCGGGATTGTTCGGCTGCACGGGGTTGACAGCCACCGGCGCGAGCGAAGCGGCCTTGAGCCGGTCGACCGAGTCGTAGTCCGGCGTGTAGGGGGCGCAAGGTGCGTGGCGCAAGCGGCACACAGCATGGCGGCGACCAGGGCGCCGGCCCGAACGATGAACTGCATCTGAATCCCTCCCGCCGCACCCTCAGGGAGGCGCTGGCATTGCCAATGTAAGGAAGCGTGCTGGTCGGTCGGCCGGTGTTTGCCCCGATTGCGAGCGCATTTTGCGAACGAGGTCGCTTTGGGCACACTTGCACATTCCCTGCCAGCCAAAATGGGCCGCATGAACTTTCAGTCCCTGGTCGAGCCCGACCGCGTCCACAAAAGCGTCTACACCGACCAGAAGATCTTCGATGCGGAGATGGAAAACATCTTCGAGAAGGTCTGGGTCTATTGCGGTCACGAATCGCAGATTCCCAATACCGGCGACTACTACGCGGTGACGATCGGCCGCCAGCCGATGATGATGGTGCGTGCCGCGGACGGCTCGATCAACGTGCTGCACAACCGCTGCCCGCACCGCGGCGTGCAGCTCGTCGGCAACCTCAAAGGCAACACCGGCGGCGCCTTCGTCTGCTCGTACCACGCCTGGAGCTTTCACCTCGACGGCAAGGTGCGCGCCATCCCGCTGGCGCGCGGTTACGAGGGGACGGCGATGAACAAGTCGAATCCCGACTGCAACGTCAAGCGGGCGGCGCGTGTCGACAGCTACCGCGGCTTCGTCTTCGCCAGCCTCGCCGCCGAAGGGCCGACGCTTCCGGAATTTCTCGGCGACGCCAGGATTGCCTTCGACGACATGTGCGACCGCTCGCCGCTCGGCGAGGTCGAGGTCGTGCCCCACTGCCACCGCATGATTCAGCAGTCGAACTGGAAGTTCTTCATGGAGAACCAGCTCGACGCGCTGCATCCTTCGGTGACGCACCAGTCGACCGGCATCTCGGCGGGCCGGGTCGAAAAGCGCATCAAGGAGCAGAACGGCTCGGCGCCCTTGCATTACCACTACCTCTCGACCTTCGCCTCGAGCTTCGAGCAGTGGGACAGCGTGCAGACGATCAACTTCCCGCGCGGCCACGGCATCCTGAAGGCCTACATGGGGCTGCGTCCGAAGGATCCGGACACGCTCGAATACGAAGCGCTGCTGCAAAAGGCCTACGGCGAGGCGAAGACCGAGGAGTACCTCTCGCGCAGCATCCATCACGTGCTGGTCTATCCGTATCTCTCGGTACAGTCGCCCTTGCAGCAGCTGCGCTGCCTGCGCCCGATCTCGCCCGACAAGACGCTCTCCGAGATCTGGCACTTCCGCCTCAAGGGCGCGCCCGAGGCGATCTACCGGCGCAGCCTCTGGTACTACAACCTCGTCAACTCGCCGGCGACGATGATCAACGCCGACGACCTCGAGAACTGGACCAAGGCGCAGTGGGGTTTGACCTCCAACGGCGGCGACTGGGTCAGCTTTCACCGCAATTACGGCGACGACCGCGTCGAGAACGGCGTCTCGTACTCGAACCACGGCACGTCCGAGGTCGTGATGCGCAGTCAGTTCCAGGCGTGGACGAAGTACATGCACGGAGACGCGGCATGAGCCCCGCCGGGCCGCCCCAAGGGGCGAACGCCCCCTCGGGGGGCAGCGCCGCGGCGCGAGCCGCAAGCGTGGGGGCACCATGAGCGGCGACGCCAAGGCCATCCCGAGCGCCGGCGCCGACATGGGGCGCCTGCTCGCGCAGGACGTCGTCATCGACGGCCAGACCGCCGGCCCGACGACCGGTGCGCAGCGCATCGAGCCGAGCCACTCGCCGCGTGCCACGCTGGCCGGCCAGCCGACGCATGCGCGGCCGCTGCCGCGGCCCGAGACGCTCGCCTCGCCCGACCTGCACCGCGAGGTGGAGCAATTTCTCTACCTGCAGGCCGAGCTGCTCGACGCCAAGCACTGGCAGGCCTGGATCGACCTGTTCGCGCCCGAAGGCATCTACTGGATGCCGGTCGCGCCGGAGCAGACCGAATGGGAAAGCTCGCCCTCGATCTTCATCGAGGACAAGCTGATGATGGAGATCAGGAAGGGCCGCGTTTCGCACCCGAACGCCTGGTCGCAAGCGCCGCAGTGGGAGACCAACCACCTGGTGAGCCATGTCGCGATCGAGTCGATGAAGGGCTCAACCATCGTCGTGCGCTCGCGCTTCCACATGATGGAGCTGCGCCGCGACGCGATCCGCCACTTCGGCGGCCGCTACACGCACACGCTCCTGCGCGGCGACGACGGCGTGCTGCGCATCGCCCTGCAGCGCGTCGACATGTTCAACAGCCAGGCCTCGTTCGACTACGTCTTGCAGATCTGGGTCTAGTCCGGGCGTGGGCGCTGGGCGCCCCCGATCGGACTCTTACTTGCCGATGTTCTTCGCTGCGTCCTTCGCGGCCGCGCGATGCGCCTTGGCGCTGGCCTTGTGCGCCTTGGCCTTGACCTTGTGCACGGTCTTCTTCGGCTCCTTGGTGACTGCGGCCTCGACGTTCTCTTTCGCCTGCTTCGTCGTTTCGACGGTCGCCTTGCCGGTTTCCTTGACCGCCGTGCCGACCTGCGCAAAGGCGGCGGCAGAGAACAGGATGGCCGAGGCCAGGAGGATCTTTTTCATGATGGATCGCTTTTCTGTAAGTCGTTGAGGATTCGGCCCCGCGTGGGGCGCCCCTTCACAACGGCAAGAAGGCTGTCGGCGTTGACGGCGGTCCCTACAATTCGCCAGCCGCCCGGCCCCGATCACGCCTCTGAAAGGTTCCCCCCATGCTCAAGCGACTTTCGTCGACGGCCGCCGTCGCCCTTCTCGCCGCGGTCCTGGCCGGGCCTGCTTCCGCCGCCGACAAGGTCAAGGTCGGCTTCGTCAGCACGCTTTCGGGCCCCTCGGCCGCGCTCGGCGTCGACATCCGCGACGGCTTTCTGCTCGCCGTGAAGCTGAACGGCGGCAAGCTCGGCGGCCTGCCGGCCGAGGTGCTGGTCAGCGACGACCAGTTCAAGCCCGACGTCGCCAAGGGCCTGTTCGAGAAGAACATCAAGCGCGACAAGGTCGACTTCATGACCGGTGTCGTCTTCTCGAACATCATGCTCGCGGCCCTGCCCGAAGCGCTCGACGCCAACACCTTCTACCTGAGCCCGAACGCCGCGCCGTCGTCGATGGCAGGCAAGGACTGCAACCCGCTGTTCTTCGCGGTGGCTTGGCCGAACGACGCGTACCACGAGGCGGCGGGACAGTTCGCGACGCAGCGCGGCATGAAGAGCGTGTATCTCCTCGCGCCGAACTACCAGGCCGGCAAGGACTCGCTCTCCGGCTTCAAGCGCACCTTCAAGGGCACGGTCGTCGGCGAGAACTACACCAAGCTCGGCCAGCTCGACTACGCCGCCGAGCTGGCCGAGATCCGCGCCGCCAAG
>JANXWR010000606.1 GCA_025351025.1 Burkholderiales bacterium
GCGGCCGAGCGGGCTGATCGCGTCGCCGACCAGGCCGCGCGGATAGCCCGAGCCGTCGAGCCGCTCGTGGTGCTCGACGATGGCGCGCACGACCTGCTTCGAATACTCGGCGAAGCGGCCGACCAGCATCGACGAGGTGAGTGGATGCACGTAGACCGGATTCAGCCGCTCGCCGCTCAGGCGCTCGTCGGCGTCGAGCAGGTTCGAATCGATGTGCAGCATGCCCATGTCGTGCAGCAGGCCGGCGGCGGCCGCCTCGGCGATGTCGTGCAGAGGGGCGCCGCCTTCGCGCGCCAGGTGGGCGCAGAGCAATGCCATCAGGATGCTGTGTGCGAAGAGGGCCGGCCGGCGGTCGTGGGTCAGTGTCAGATGCAGGGCGATGGGCCTGGGCAGCGGCACCGCGGCGATCGCCTCGAGCACGATCTCGCGCGTACGCCCGATCGGCGCCATGCGCGCGAAGAACGGCCATTGCGCCATCGCCGCGAGCGCCGCCTCGCGCAGCACCTTGGCGTCGACGCTGGGATCGGCGTCGACGCATTCGTCGAGCGGCCGCGAGAGCCGATGCGAGACGAGCCGGTCGTAGAGGCCGCGATCGACCCGGACGCCGCCTTCGAGCAGCTTCGTGCCCTGGGCGTTGTAGATCGGCTGCGAGGTCGTCACCGGCTGGTCCATGGCCAGCTCGGAGACCGCTTGCAGGAAGGCGGGCGACGGCTCGGCTTCGGGCTCGGCGGCGGCGGCTTCGTTCATCGCGCTGAAGCTAACACGCGGCGGGCGCGGTTCGCGCCTGCCAGGCGGCTCGCCTGTCAACTCTGTGGCGATTGCCTGACCCTCGACGAAGCCCGTCGTGCCGACGACACTGCCGGCCATGCGTTCCGACCCCGAGATCCACGCCGAATGGGCGCACATCAGCTACGCCGAATCTTCGTCGGTGCGCGAGGTCTATGGCTTTGCCGGCAGCCAGGGCAGCGTCAACCTCGAAGGCATCCGCTTCATCCCCGAAGGCCGGTTCGCCCGGGTCCTGCTGATCTACATGCACCCGGCCAGCACGCTGCAGCTGCTGCCGGTGCCGCGGGCCATGGCACGGCAGAGCGTGCACGTGCTCTGCGCCGCGAGCCGCTACGCGCGCAACGACACGCCGCTGATCTTCGAGAACGTCGTCCTCGACCTGGGTGCCTGGGTGCGCCATGCGCGCGAGGTCTGGGGCTACGAGAAGGTGGTGCTCTGCGGCTGGTCGGGCGGCGGTGCTTTGGCCCTGCTCTACCAGGCCGAGACCGAACGGCCGACGATCACAGCGACGCCCGCCGGCGACCCGATCGACCTGGCCGCGGCGAAGCTGATCGCGGCCGACGCCATCATCGTCCAGGCCGCGCACGTTTCGCGCGCCCAGCTACTGGCGGACTGGATCGACCCGTCGGTGCTCGACGAGAACGACCCCGACCGGCGCGACATCGAGCTCGATCTCTACGACCTGCGCAACCGGAACCAGCCGCCGTATTCGGCCGACTACATCGCGCGCTTTCGCGGCTTGCAGCTGGTGCGGCTGCGCCGCCGCACCGACTGGGTCAAGGAGACGCTGCAGACGATGCGCGCCCGCGGCGAGGCGAAAGCCGAGCGCGGCTTCGTCACGCATCGCACCATGGCCGAGCCGCGCTTTCTCGACGCCACGCTCGATCCGAACGGCCGAACGCCGGGCACCAGCTACCTCGGCGAGCCGCGCCTGGCGAACAGCGCGCCGGCCGGCATGGCGCGCTTCTCGACACTGCGCGCCTGGCTGTCGCAATGGTCGATCGACGACACTCAGGCGCACGGTGAACGCTGCGCGGCGCGTGTCACGGTGCCCCTCCTCGCGATCGAGAACGGCGCCGACGACGCGGTGCCGCAGCCGCACACCGGACTGATCTTCCGCGCCGCGGCGAGCGCCGACAAGCGCATGGTCGTCATCGAAGGCGCGTCGCACTACTACGCCGGCCAACCGAAGCAGCTCGACGAGGCGGTCCGGGTCTGCACGGACTGGCTCGGCGCCCGCGGCCTGCTCGACTGACGCCGCGCGAAGGCGTACCGGGCGCGCTTCCTACAATGCGGCGATGAACGCCGTCCTCGGGCCCCGGCCGCGCCGCCCGATCCGCGAGCTGCCGGGCGAGCTGATCAGTCAGATCGCCGCCGGCGAGGTGGTCGAGCGGCCGGCCTCGGTGGTGCGCGAGCTTATCGACAACGCGGTTGACGCCGGCGCCACCAGCATCGTCGTCCGCCTCGTCGGCGGCGGTGTGCGCGCCGTGGCGGTCGAGGACGACGGCGACGGCATCGCCGCCGCCGAGCTGCCGCTGGCGCTGCGCCGCCACGCGACGAGCAAGATCGCTACGCTGGCCGAGCTCGAAGGCGTCGCCACGCTGGGCTTTCGCGGCGAGGCGCTGGCGGCGATCGCCTCGGTGGCGGAGCTCTCGATCGCCAGCCGCACCGCCGACGCGGCGCACGCGACACGTCTCGATGCGCGCACCGGCGAGCTGCTGCCGGCGGCGCGCGGCACCGGCACCAGCGTCGAGGTGCGCGAGCTGTTCTTCAACACGCCGGCGCGGCGCAAGTTCCTGAAGACTGAGGCGACCGAGCTCGCCCATTGCGTGGAGGCCGTGCGCCGGCAGGCGATCGTGCGACCGGAGGTCGCGTTCGCGGTTTGGCACGAAGGCAAGCTGGTCGCGCACTGGCCTCGCGCCGGCCGGGCCGAGCGCACCGCCGACGTGCTGGGCGCCGAGTTCGTCGCGCACAGCCGCGCCGTCGGCGTCGACCTCGGTGGCCTCTCGATCGTCGGCCGCGCCGGCACGCCCGAGTCGGCGCGCGGCCGCACCGACCTGCAATACGTCTTCGTCAACGGCCGGCACATCCGCGACAAGCTGATCGGCCACGCGGTGCGCGCCGCCTACGACGACGTGCTGCACGGCGGCCGCCATCCCGCCTACTTGCTCTTCATCGAGGTCGTGCCCGAGCGTGTCGATGTCAACGTCCATCCGACCAAGATCGAGGTGCGCTTCCGCGACTCACGCGAGGTGCACGAGGCGGTGCGCAAGGCCGTGCAGGCGGCGCTGGCGATGGCCGTCGTCGGCCCCGACGCTGCAGCTGCGACGCCGCAGGACGGGAGTATGAGGGCCGGCGCCACCCGCTGGCCCGGTAACGCGTGGGCGGCGCAACGACCGCTCGCCTGGCCCGCCACCGCGCCATTGCGCGCCGCCGAGCCGATGCCCGCGTTCTGGTCGCGCGAGCCGGCGTCGGCCGTGTCGCCGCAGCCGCTGTCGACGCCGCAACAAGGCGATGGCGGCGCAGCCCAAGACTGGCCGCTCGGCCGCGCCCTGGCTCAGATCGCCGGCACCTTCGTCCTTGCCGAGAACGCCGCGGGGCTGGTCATCGTCGACATGCACGCGGCCCACGAGCGCATCGTCTACGAGCGATTGAAGGCCGAGCTCGACGGCATCGCGCCGCAGGTCCAGCCGCTGCTCATTCCCGCGACCTTCGCCGCAAGCGCGGCCGAGATCGCCACCGCCGAAAGCAGCGCCGAGGCGCTGCGCGCGCTCGGCCTCGACCTGGCGCCGCTCGCCGCCGGCATCCTGGCGCTGCGCGCGGTGCCGGCGGCGCTGGCCGATGGCGACGTCGTCGAGCTGGCGCGCAGCGTGCTCGCCGAGTTCGCCGAACTCGGCGCGAGCAGCGCGCTTGAGCGGGCGCGCGACCGCCTGCTTTCGACCATGGCCTGCCACGGCGCGGTGCATGCCAACC
>JANXWR010000019.1 GCA_025351025.1 Burkholderiales bacterium
CATTGACGAAGCCCGGCGAGAGCAGGTGATCGAGCAGCCGCGGCGGCCGCGGAATGTCGCGGAAGGTCGTCGCGTACGCCTGCTTGCGCGCGTCGGGCAGGTCGTCGGCGCGCTGCAGATGAAAGTCGGCGAGCACGGACGGCATCGGCAGAGGTGCTGGCGGCGGTGCCGTCACAGCCGCGGCTACTGCCGGGCGCGGCGTCGCGGTCCCGATCGGCGTTCGTTCGACGGCGCGCGCCACTGAGCGCCGTGGCGCGTTCGTTGCAACGACAGCGGGCTTCTTCAGCAGCACGACGGCCACTGCGGCGACCAGCACTGCGACACCGATCCAGATGAGCGTCATGGCGAGAGGCTGACGAAGCCTCGTTGAAGGGGGTGGCTGATTGTTCGTCCGCGGCGAGACAGGACAGGGCCGGAACTGACGGCGTTTCACCGTCCAGTTCCGGTCGTCGCGGCCGGCGCAGCCGCTAGCGCGAGAAGCGCAACACCCCGTCGTTGACGGCGCCGAAGCGCATCGCGAACAGATCGCTGATGTAGTTCTGGTTCAGCTTCCAGGGCTTGATCGAGCCCTGCTTGGGCAGCTGGTCGGCGGCCCGCTGGAAGTAGCCCGACGAGAAGTCGACCCAGGGCAGCAGCGGCTGATCGGCGCCGGCCGCCGGCGCGAGGCATTGACGCGCGCCGGTCTTTCGCATGTGGTTGAGCAGGCGGCAGACATAGGTGGCGGTCAGGTCGGCCTTCAGCGTCCAAGAGGCATTGGTGTAGCCGAAGGTGTTGGCCATGTTCGGCACGCCGCTGTACATCAGGCCTTTGTAATTGACCGTGCGCGACGGCTCGACCCGCGCGCCGTCGACGTAGAGCGCCGCCTTGCCGAGCATGGCCAGTTGCAGGCCGGTGGCGCTGACGATGATGTCGGCGTCGAGCGCGGCGCCCGACTGCAGCTTCAACCCGGTTTCGGTGAACGACTCGATCGTGTCGGTGACGACCGACGCGGTGCCCCTGTTGATGGCCTGGAAGAAGTCGCCGTCGGGCAGCAGGCAGAGACGCTGCTCCCACGGGTTGTAGCGCGGCGTGTAGTGGGTGACGATGTCGGCCTCGGGGCCGAGCGCCTGGCGCACGCCGCCGAGCAGCAGATCGCGCATGCGCTGCGGCTTTTTCTTGCAGAGGCGGAACACGTACATGCCGAGCAGCACGTTCTTCCAGCGCGTCATGCGCAGTGCTAGGCGCAGCGGCAGCCGCCGGCGCAGCCGCGTGCTGATCGGGTCGACCGAGGGCCGCGAGACCATCCAGGTCGGCGAGCGCTGAAGCATGGTCACGTGCGCGGCTTTCTCGGCCATCGCCGGCACCAGCGTGACGGCGGTGGCGCCGCTGCCGATGACGACGACCTTCTTGCCGGCGTAGTCCAGGTCCTCCGGCCACTGCTGCGGATGGACGATGCGCCCGCCGAAGCGGCCGACGCCGGGGAACTCGGGCTGGTAGCCCTTGGCGTAGTCGTAGTAGCCGCTGCACATGAAGAGGAAGGCGCAGCGGATGCTCGACGCGCTGCCGTCATCCTCGCGCCGCAACTCGACCGTCCATTGCGCATCGGCGGAGGACCAGTCCGCGCGCACGACCCGTTGGCCGAAGCGGATCTTGCGATCGATGCCGTATTCGCGCGCCGTCTCGTGCAGGTACTCGAGGATCGTCGGCCCGGCGGCGATGGCCTTGGGGTCGGTCCACGGCCGGAACGAATAGCCGAGCGTGTGCATGTCGGAGTCGGAGCGCACGCCGGGGTAGCGGAACAGGTCCCAGGTGCCGCCCAGATCCTTGCGCGCCTCGACGATGGCGTAGCTGCGATCGGGGCAGAGCTTTTGCAGGTGATACGCGGCGCCGATGCCGGAGATGCCGGCACCCACGACCAATACGTCGACCGATTCTTCCGCCATGGACCTCGCTCCGGATTCGCTGGCGACGCCTCAGCCGAGACGCGCCTTGCGCATCGACTGTAGTTGCTCCGGGCTCAGACCGGTGGCGTCGGTCATCGGCCCGACCGCAGCCGGATCCCAGGCGTGGCGCGGCCCGATCGTGATGCCGCCATCGACGGTGAGATGGGTGCCGGTGATGAAGCCGGCGGCGTCGGAAGCGAGGAAGAGCGCCGCCTCGGCGATGTCGCGTGGCAGGCCGGATCGGCCGATCGGGTTGGCCGTGCCGCTGCGCTCGGCGATCTGCGCGGCGAGATTGCGCGCGCCTTCCAGGTCGAGATCGAAGAAGGGCCCGAAGATGCTGGTGGCAATGAAGCCGGGCACGATCGCGTTGATGCGGATTCGATGCGCCGAGAGCTCCGTCGCCGCCAGCCGCGTGAAGTGCAGGACGCCCGCCTTGGCCACCGAATAGGCGAGCGGCGCATAGCCGGCCTGCAGGGCAGAGACCGACGAGGTGTTGACGATGGCGCCGCCGCCGCGCCGCTTCATGTGCGGCACGGCATACGAAGCGCCCGCAACCACCGAGCGCAGCAGCAGCGCCTGCGTGGCGTCCCAGGCCGCGGCATCCCAGTTCTCGACGCCGAACTGCGAGCCGCCGGCGCCGGCATTGCTGAACAGGATGTCGAGACCGCCGAACTGCTCGGCCGCGGCATCGATCGCCTGCCGGATCTGCGCCGGCTCGGTCACGTCGCAGCGCACGAAGCGGACGACGCCGGGAAAGCGCCGTTCGAGCTTGCGGCCGGCCTCTTCCTGCACGTCGGCGGCGACGAGGCGCGCACCGTCTTCGACGAAGAGCTCCACGGTGGCCAAGCCGATGCCCGAGGCCGCCCCGGTGACGACGGCCACCTTGTCCTTCAGTCGATCGGTCATCGGATCCCTTCTTGGCGTGCCACTGATTTTTCCGGGTTCATCCAGAGCAGCCCGACGAGCCCGCCGATGACCAGCAGCGCGCCGCTCAACGCGAACCCATGCTCGAAGCCCGAGGCCGTGCTGCCACCGGCATTCTGGATCAGGCGGCCGGTCACGACCGGCGCCATCACACCGGCGAGCGAGGCGATCGAGTTCAGGATGGCGAGCATCGCACCGCGCTGCACATTCGGCGAGACCGAGCCGACCATCGCCGGGCCGAGCGAGAAGATCACGCCGGCCAGGCCCCGCCGACCGCGAGCAGAACGACTTTGGTCATGTCCGGCATCGGCAAGAGCATCAAGGCGACGACGAGCGTGCCGCCGACGATGAGGGCGGTGCTGGAGAACAAGGCACGTCCGCGCCGCGACGTCGCGCCGCGCGCCAGTAGTCGCTGCGACCACGCCGAGAGCGCCAGGCCGATCGAGATGTTGAGCAGCGTCAGCAGCGCGAAGAGCCGCCCGGATGTCAGCGCGTCGAAGCCGAGCCCTTTTTGCAGGTAGGCGGGGAACCAGGTCAGCGTCAGCGCAAGGCCCCAGAAGGCCATGAAGTTCTGCGTCAGGACGCCGAGCACGGTCGTGTCGCTCAGAAGTACGCGGTATGGCAGGCGCCGGGCCGCGGCGGCGCCGGCCTTCTCATTACTGCCTTCGTCGCCGTTGCCGACGATCGGCCCTTCGGCACCGACGATCAGACATACCAGCGCCCAGAAGAGGCCGACGATGGCCATCGCCGTGAAGTTGGCGCGCCAGCCCCAGTGCAGCGTGATCGACGGGATGAGGATGCCGGCGGTCAACACGCCGATTCCCGAGCCCTGGTTGATGAGCGAGACCGGTAGGTTGCGCCGCGCATCCGGAAACCACTTGTAGCAGGCGTGAAACGCCAGCGGCGCGGCCGGCCCTTCACCGATGCCGAGCAGCACGCGCGAGAGCACGATCATCGCCAGCGACGACGACAGGATGATGGGCAGCTGCGCCACGCTCCAGGTCGGCGCCAGCACCAGCAGCATCCACTTCGCGCTGACGCGGTTGGCGACGAAGCCGCCGAGCACGCCGGAGAGCGCGAACAACCAGAAGAAGCTCCCCGCGACCCAGCCGAACTCGGTCGGCGTCAGGTTCAGCTCGGCCATCAGCGGCACCGCGACCAGGCCGATGCCGACCTTGTCGATGAAGTTGATGAGCATGAAGAGGGCGAGCAGCACGGTCATCAGCCATGCCCGCCCGGGTCGGTATGCGTCGGAATTCACGAGTCGGTGCGGGCGAACGCGGGCATCGGGGTCGCATCGGAGGTCGAATCGAGCGTCAGGCTATGCGTACTTCGGCAGCGGTCAATGCCTGAAATCCCAGCATCGGGCGGCGGTCATGGCGGGGGGGTTCGCCGCATATTGCCGATCCTGCGCGCCGGGCCGGCAGGCGGACTCAAGAATGCACGCCGGCTGCCGAAACCGGACAGGTCGAATCTCGACGAACGATCAAGGCACGCCGCATGTCCGCAAAATCGCCGACACGCCAGACGTCGCGCGACCCTCCCGGGGAGGAGCGGGGCGCGGCCCAGGCTCCCCAGGAAAAGCGCGGTTCGCTGCTCTGGGTACGCAGGGTGCTCGGCCGATCGATCCGGCTCGAGCAACGCCGCGACCAGCCGCCCGGCGCGGGCACCGATCCGCGACGCGGCGCCGCCGCCGATGCGCCCCTGTCGCTGCTCATGCACCAACGTGCCGACCTCGGCGCGCGTCTTCTCGTCCACGATCCGGCGACGCAACCGGTGCGCAACCTCTTCGTCGTCCACGACGAGCTCGGCAGCCGCGGCTGGGCCGGCGTCGAGGCCTTGCCGCCGCAGATCGTCGACCGGGCCTTGACGGAAGCGGAGATCCTGTCCAGCCAGGAGCCGTCGAGCCTGCTGAGCTCGATCATCGAGAGCCTGCAGGCGCTCAAGGTCGCCGCCGGCGAGCGCGCCGCGCAGGCCGCGCACGCGGCGAGCGAGCGCGAGTGGGAAACGCTGAAGGTCCCCGAAGTCTCCGAAACGAACTACGACGAATACGAGCTGATGGAGCGGAGCTGGGTCGGCACGGTGCCGGCCGGACTCTAGAGCGAGGGCGGGCGCCCGTAACGCCTCGTCGCATCCACTTTGCAGGACTTAACGCGCGGTGGGCGCCGGCTGGGTCGGCGCTGCCGCGAAGGCCTTCGTTGAAGGAGGACGTCTTACGGAGGACTTCCATGAAGATCGCCACTCTCGTTCCCGTCGTGCTGCTCACGACCGTCTTCTCAGGCTGCATCGTCGCGCCCGTCGCGCCCGCCTACACGGCGCCAGCCGGCGTCGTCTACGTCGCGCCGACCTACCCCGTTCCCGGGCCCGGCTACGTGTGGGCCTGGCACGCGCGCTTCGGTTGGGGCTGGCACCACCCGCAGTACGGCTGGCATCGCGGCTGGCGTTAGGGCCTGTTCACGTTAATGCGTGCCCAGGCCGGGGCGGCGAGGCCGCGCCGCTCAGGCGGCCTCGAGCACGTGGATGGCGCGACTCGCGGTGAAGTCTTTAACCTTGTTGGCGTAGGCCTTCATGTGCGGTGCCGCACCGTGCGCGCGCAGCGCCTCCATCGACGCCCAGCGCTCGACGACGACGAAGGTGTCGGCGCCGAACTGCGCGAAGCCGGCGCCACCGTCGCGCACGTCGACGACGGCCTCGTAGGCGATGCAGCCGCTCTCGGCGCGCACCGCCTCGACGTTGCCGCGCCAGGCTTGGAGGATGCGGTCGCGCATGCCGGGCTTGGCGGTGATGATGGCAAGGACGTGGATCATCCGGCGTTCTCCAGGGTCGAGACGTTGGCGGCTCTCGGCTACTTCTTCTTCGCCCCACTGAGCAGCACGCGCCGGTAGTCGACGAACATGCCGCCCGATACGTCGGCGCGCAGCGGCGTCCAGGTGTCGGGCGCTGCGGCGATATCCTTCAGGATCTGTCGCGGCACGCTGTATTCGTCGTCGATCTCTTCGCTGCGCGTGAGCAGCCAGCCGACGATCAGCTCGTCGTCGGTGGCGCCGACGAGTCGGAACTCCTTGGCCTTGCCGAGCTTCATCTCGCCCATCGCCTGCAAGGTCGCCAGCTTGGCCATCTCGAGCTCGATGTCGTCGATGCCGTGCTCGAGGGCAATGAGCTTTTCGTTCAGGCCGAGCCAGCCGAACACGCAACGCGCCTGCTGGCCGACGGCGAACTCGGCGCCGTCGCTGCCGGGGCCGAAGGCGCTGTCGTACGAGCTCTGGGAGCGCGCCTCGACCTCCTTCCAGTTCGTCACCTCGGTGGACGGCCAGACGGCGAGGAATTGCTTTCGCTTCGTGTCGAGATAGGTGAAGGTCGGCTCGACGCGAAAGGTCGTGGCGCAGGTCGGGCAGGCCTTGCGCTGGAAGCTGCGGTCGAGGATGGCGGTGCGCAGGTCGGGGCGGCGCACCGCGTTGACGCTGTGCACGAGCTCGAAGCCGACGTCGGTACCGCAGCCCGGGCAGGCCATCGCGACGGTGTTGAATACGGACATGGGATTCGCTGCCTTTCAGGCCCTAGGCCTTGGGCTTCACGTTGAGCTTCTTCAGCCAGACCTCGGCCGGGTGGCCGGTCTTGAGCTTGCCGATCTTCCAGGCGGCGTAGAGCTCGGAGAACCATTCGCCCGGCGCGCGGAACTGGTAGCTCGTGATGCCGCGTTTGCGCGCGTCGGCGAGGTAGCTGAACCAGGTGCTCGGATAGCCCTCGTGGTAGACGCGCTTGCCGAGCGTCGCCTGGTCGGTGAGGCCCTGGCTGTCCCAGACGTTGTCGGTCTGCGCGGCGTTGCAGAAGTTCTCGAACTTCGTCTTGTCGCCGCTGAAAGTGGTGAGCGGCGCGGCCGGGTTGCGCAGGATGCGGTCGGTGACGTACTTGCGCTCGTCGGGCGTCTTGCCGAAGCCGGTCTCCTTGATGACCGCCTCGACGATCTGCTCGGTCTGGCCGCCGATCTCGATCCAGCCGCCCATCTCGGGCTCCTTGCCCTTCTGCGCCATGTAGTGGCGCGCGTCGTCGATGGCATGGGCCAGCTCGTGCAGCATGTTGAAGTCGAACAGGTCTTCGCGCCCGTCCTTGCCCGGCTTCGGCGGTGCCGGTTTGCACGACTCCTCGCGCTCGGGCAGGCGGCCGGCGGCGTGCGGCTCGAAGTCGGGCTTCTTGTACTGGCCCGGCCGCGAGTTCATGACGACCTGGTTTTTGTTGGCCGCGTAGAACGGGAACTGCTGCGTGTTCGTGCCGTCCTGGTTGACGCCGCCATCGTCGCGCGTGACGCGACGCTTGATGTTCTTCAGGCTCGGGTTATCGATGACGTCCTTCGGGATGTCCTTCATCAGCGCGCACATGCGCTGGATCGACTCCTGCGCGTGGCCATCGTCCTCGGCGACCTCGATCGTCATCTTGAAGCGCACCTGCGCCAAGTCGATGAACACCTTCTTGTCGACGGTCGTCGGCAGGTTCTTGATCAGGTCGTCGAGCTCGGCGTAGGCGCCGGCGTCGGCGAGCTTCTTCACCTGAGCCTCGAGCTTGGGGTCGGGTGGCGTCTTCTTCGCCATGCCGTCGGCCGCGTGCGCGTCGACCGCGTTGCCGACCGACTTGACGACCTTGTCCGCCTCGTCGAAGTTCATCACCGAGGCCAGGGCGCGCGCCCGGGTGATCTCCTTGCCCTGCGCGACCTTGATGCCGGCGTTTCCCGCCTTGTCGAGCTCGACCTGCGCCGCGTCGGCCGCCTTGTCGAAGGCGGCACGCCGCGTCGCCGCCGCGTCGACGGCGCCGGCCGCGGTCTCGCCCTTGTTCAGCTCGGACATCGCCACCGCGTGGTCGCCCGAGGTCTCGGCCGCCTCGGCCGCCTTCAGCGCCTTCGTCAGCTCGTCGAGCCTGATCTGCACCTTGGCGGCCATCGCCTTGTCGGCGTTGTACTGATCGACGCGCGACTTGAGCAGGTCGCGGCGCGCCACGTAGTCGCCATGCTCGACCTGGATGCGGCGGCCGGCGACGAGCTGGTCGGTCGCGCCGGTCAGCGCCTTTGTCGCGGCGGCGGTGTCCTTGGCATCGATCTGCTTCTTCGTCTCGTCGATACCCTTCTGCACGGCGGCCAACGGCACCTTGGCGAGCGCGGCGTGCGGCGCTTTCTGCGCCGCCGCCAGCTCGGCGATCAGCGCGTCGAGGCCCTTGCGCAGCGACGCCGTCGACGGCTTGGCCCCGACGGCGTCGCCGACCGCGGCAGCACTGCCGAGTCCCTCGGCGAGGCTCTTCGCCGTGGCGAGATTGGCGCGCGCCTGGGCGAGGCGCACGCGCGCGGTCGCGAAGTCGTGCGCCGCGAGGTCGGGCCCGAGCGCGAGCGCAGTGCCGGGCGCGCCCTTGTCGCCGGCCGCCTGCGCGGCTTCGTCGAGCACGCCGCGGACGACGTCGAGCTCGGCCTTGATCCTGGCGGCGGCGGGGTGCGTGCGCAGCTTGGCGAGGTCGCCGGCGATCGCCGCTCGCTCCATCGTGTAGGGCGCCGCCTGGGCGACGGCAAGGCCGATGCTCGAGCAGGCGGCGGCGATCGCGGCCAGGCTGGCCGCTGCCTCCTCGATCTGCATCTCCGCGTGCGAGGCCATCGCGTCGGCCTCCCTGACGCGCTGCTGGATCGCCGCCAGCGGCGCTGCCGCCGGCTTGCCGAGCCCCTGTACCGATGCGACCATCGGGTCGATCTTCTTGCGCTCGACGTCGAAGTCGGCGCGCCGCTTGGCCATCTTCTCGGCGGCGGCGATGCGCCCGCCGCCGTTCGGCAGCAGGCTGCCGATGTAGCCGGCGTTCAGACCCATCTCCCGCCACTGCTTGGCGGTGTAGAGCGTTGCCTGCTGCGCCATGAGCTTGTCGAGCTCGGCGAGCTCGGTGGCGATGAAGGGCGCGCCCGGCAGCGCCTTCAAGGTCGCGATCTGCGGCTTGATGTTGTCGATGTAGAAGGTCTTGAAGGACGGCGAAATCACCGAAGCGAGCGAGTCGACGTCGGTCTTCGCACCGGCATAGTTGCGCGTCGGCGGCGCCGCCTTCAGGTCGGCGGCCGGGATGATCGTGAAGTTCACGGCCGGGAAGGTCCAGCCGGAGTTCGTGGCGGACACCATGAGCAGGTTGGCGGCGGCGCGGTGCACCAGGTAGTCGGCATAGCCGTCGGCGAAGCGCTTGCCGTCTTCGCACGCCGTGCGCGCGCTCGCCAGCTCGGCCATCGCCTTCGGCCAGTCTGGCGTCGCCGCATGGGTCGCCGCGGCGGCCAGGGCGGCATCGGCGATGATGGTCTTGTCAGCGACGTGCGCGGCCTGCTTGTGTTTGCCGACGTCGGTGCGCAGTCGTGTGACGGCGAGCCGCTCCTTCGCGTAGGCGACCATCTCGGGCGACGTGCCCGGCCTGGTGCCCGACGGACTGGCCGCGCCGCCGCCCGACGGCGGCTTGCCGACGGCGGCGCTGAGGGCGGCGCCTTCGCCCGAATTGGCCGGCACCTTCGGCTCGCTGCCGTCGCCGTCGCCGCGGGGCTGCGTCAAGATCGGCGAGCCGACCTGTGCCACGCCGGGGCCGCCGCCGAGCGCACTGGCCGCCGACATATCCGGGGCCTGACCCACCAGGGCGGCGGGCGGTTTCAGTCCAAGTCTTTCAAGGAGGTTGGGCATGGCGCACGAGGGGTGAAAAGGTGCTCGCGTCAGGGCACGGCCCTGTGCCGGCGGCTCGCGAGCGGGGCCGGTCGCAAAGCGTACCTCATCGAGTGGCGCACGAGCAATGCGGCACAGACCCTGCTTCGTGGGGGCTGGCCGTACGATAGTCCTTGGCGTAAGCCCATGTCGTATCCGTCCCGACCGCCTGGCCGCTCGGCCGGCTTGATTTGCCGGTCACCGCGCTCATCTTCTGTCGATGACAACCGCCGCGCTCAGTGCCGCATTGCCGATGCTCGCGCTGGTGACGTTGACGGTGCTTACCGTCGCTGCGCTGGTCGCGCAGCCGTGGTGGTCGGAGCATCGGCGCGCCCGCCTCTGGGCACAGCCCTTCCCGGCGCCCTGGCGACGCATCCTGCGCCGCCGCGTGCCGATCGTCGCGCGCCTGCCGCTCGAGCTGCAGCTTCGGTTGAAGCGCCTGGTCCAGGTCTTCATCGCCGAGAAGCCCTTCATCGGCTGTCAGGGCCAGAAGATCACCGACGACATCCGCGTCACCATCGCCGCACAGGCCTGCCTGTTGCTGCTCGGCCAGGCGCGTGCCGACTGCTATCCGGGCCTGCGCCAGATCCTCGTCTATCCGGGCTCCTTCGTCGCCGACCGCGAGCGACCGCTCGGCGCCGGTGTGATGCAGGCGCAGCGGCAGACGATGTCGGGCGAATCGTGGACCAGCGGCCAGGTCGTGCTGTCGTGGCAAGACGTCGTCGCCGGCGCCGCCGATCCCGACGACGGCCGCAACGTCACGCTGCACGAGTTCGCGCACCAGATCGACCAGGACTCCGGCGTCGCCGACGGCCGGCCGTGGCGCGCCGGCCGGGCAACGCGGCGCCGCTGGGCAATCGTCATGGGCCAGGCGCTGGAGCGGCTGCGCAGCGAGCCTTCGGCGCTGATCGACGCCTATGGCGCGAGCGACCCTGCGGAGTTCTTCGCCGTCGTCACCGAGGTGTTCTTCGAGCGGCCGGCCGAGCTGGCGGCCGAAGCGCCCGCGGTCTACGACGAGCTGGTCGCGCTCTATCGCGTGAACCCGATGCGCTGGTAGAAGGTCACGGCGCCGGCGCAGCCTCCATGCGCAACTGCACCGCCGCCGCGGTCGCGGCCGATGGCTTGCCGAGGCGCAGCCCCGGCACGCCGCGCGCACGCAGATGGTCCTGAATCCGCGTCGCCCGCTGCAAGGCGAGCGGCGAGCTGCCGGCGGCGTCGTCGGGGGCCGCGATCAGCGGCACGCCGGCCTGCGGCACCCGGCGCAGGCTCTCGGCCATCTTGTCGAGCACAGCGGCCAGCGCCGGCTTGAGCGTGCTCTGGCCACGATCGAAGCAGAACTCGCGCGGCACGACGACGCTGACGGCGCCGTCGTTGCGCTGTTCGATGACGACCGGCGTGCCGCGAAACCACGACGCGAGCCATTGGCGCTCGACCGTCAGCGCCGAGGCGACGGCGGTTCTTTCGTCGGCCGTGACGGGCCCGGCCGGAAGCGTCGG
This sequence comes from Burkholderiales bacterium, assembly GCA_025351025.1. Classification (GTDB taxonomy): domain Bacteria; phylum Pseudomonadota; class Gammaproteobacteria; order Burkholderiales; family Burkholderiaceae_C; genus Schlegelella_A. The sequence goes on from JANXWR010000019.1 coordinate 11,038, forward strand.
CGGTACGCTGCTGCAGGCGCAGAGCGCGAGGGCGAACAGGGGTACGAGGGCAAGGTGGCGCATGCGCCGGATTGTCGCGGCTCGACGGCTCAACTCTCGCGATGGTGCGGGCGCGGCGTCAACGCGTTCGGAACCACGCCCCAGAAGTGATCGCCGTCACCACCGTCACGCCGTAGACGACGAGGGCCAGCGCCAGTGCCGCGAAGGTCCAGGCCAGCGAGCCGGTCAACGCCAGCACGAGCCAGCCGCCGCCGACGGCGATGAGCAGCCGGAACACGCCGGCGAGCAGCGGCCAGCCGAGCCGTCCCGCGCCCTGAGAGGCGAAGTAGAGCGAGAGGCCGAGGCCGAAGAAGCCGTAGGTCGGCCCGACGATGCGCAGGTAGGCGACGCCGGCCTCAAGCATGTGCGCGTCCTTGCCGAAGAGGCCGAGCCAGGCCTCGGGCCAGATCGCGGCGAGCAGGCCGACCGCCTCGCTGATGGCGAAGGCGAGCGCGCCGCCGATCAGGGCGATGCGCAGCGCGCGCTTCTGCTGGCCGGCGCCGATGTTCGTGCCGACCAGCGCCACCATCGGTGCGCCGAGCCCGAACACGAGCGGAATGAGCAGGTACTCGAGTCGCGCGCCGGTGCCGTAGCCGGCGACCGCATCGGGGCCGCCGTGGGCGCCGACCAGACCGGTGGTGAGCGCCACCGTCAGCGTTGTCTGCAGGGTGCTGATCGCGCCGACCGCGCCGACGCGCAGGATGTCGGCGAAGAACGCGCCACGCAGCGGCGCGCTGCGCAGGCGCACCACGCATCGACCCGAGAGCACGTACCAGGCGAGGACGGCGGTGGTCAGGGCCGTCGTCAGCACGACGGCGATGCCGCCGCCGGCGACGCCGAAGGCCGGCACCGGCCCCCAGCCGAAGATGAAGAGCGGCGAGAGCGGCACCAGCACGACGATGCCCAGGCAGACCGCGAGCGAAGGCACCAGCATGTTGCCGGTGCCGCGGATGACGCTGGCCAGCGCATTGAGCAGCCAGACCAGCACGTTGCCGGCGAAGACGACGTTCGAGTACGAGAGTGCCGCCTCCAGCGACGCGCCGCGGCCGCCGATGGCGGTGTAGATGGGAGGGCCGAAGGCCAGAAAGACCGCCGACGCGATGATGCCGAGGCCGAGGTTGATGAGGAGGGCGTGCAGCACCAGCGCATCGGCATCGGCGCGGCGGCCGGCACCGAGCGCGCGCGCTACCGCCGACGAGATGCCGCCGCCGATGGCACCGGCCGACATCATTTGCATCAGTAGTGTCCGGTTAAAAGTCGAACAAGATCAATTGGTTAGCGGGATTTGATGGTTCTGGTTGAGAGCGATCGGGCTGCAAGGCGCATGAAACCTCGGTTTTCTCGAAGACCGAGACCGACAGGATCTGTAGGCAGG
>JANXWR010000038.1 GCA_025351025.1 Burkholderiales bacterium
CGGTCGCACCGTGCCCTCCTCGGGCGCCTTCCATACCTTTCTCGCCGATGCCGACGGCGGCCACGAGCGACGTCTGGCGACGCCGCCGTGGCGAGACGAGGTCGAGTCGATCGCTGCCGACAACGAGACGATCGCTTTCTACAGCACCTTCGTGACGAAGAACCTGTTCGCGTCGCGCATCTACACGATGAACATCACGAGCGGCGAGCTCCGCGAGCTGACGACCGAGAGCTTCGCCCAGGCGCCGACCTTCACGCCCGACGGCAAGCGCATCGTCTACATGACGGGCGCCGGTGCCGACATCGTTCCGTTCCAGCTGCAGGGCGCCGACTGGTGGATCATGAACGTCGACGGCAGCGGCAAGCGAAGGCTGACCTTCATGAACCTGCGCAATCATGCCCAGTCGGTGAACCGCTTCCGGCTCGCCGGATCGCTTTCCTTCACCAGCGACACGGCGTTCTTCGGCGATGTCATGACGCAGTCGCTCGGGCTGGTCGGCAAGATCGTCGCGGTCGATTGCCGTTGACGCGCGGCGGCGCGCGGCGCGCTACCCGAAGTCGCGCCGGCCGCGACCGCGATACTCCGCGGCCCGCATCCCCCGTTTGCGGACCGGCGCATGCAAGTCCCGCTGCTAGAGTTTTCCGACGTCCTAGGGAGTGCAGATGGCTCAGCTCATCGCGATTTTCATCGGTGCCGTGATCGGCGCGGCCAGCGCCGGCGGCTTCGGACTCTTCGTCGGCGCCGTGCTCGGCTGGCTGCTGGTGCGGGTACTCGGCCTGCAGTCGGAGGTTGCCGCCTTGCGGACCTCGGTCCAGGGACTTCGCGCCGCCGACACGGCCGTGGCCGCGCCGGAGACGGCACTCGAATCCCTCGCCGCCGCGGCTCCCGCGACGACGAACACTCTCACCGAAGAACACATCGCACCGACCGGTCTCGTCGCGGCATCGGCCATCGCGATCGATGCCGAAGCGGCTGTGCTCCAGGCCTCGCTCGTTCCCGCGGCGCCGCTGCCAGTGATCGCGGGCTCGCTCGACGACACGTCGCGCTCCGGACCCGACACCGTGCCGATGCCCGGAGCGCCGGTGACGACGGCGGCGCCCGGGCGCGCCCTGCCGCCGCCGTCGCAGCCGCCTGCCTGGGAGCCGTTGCGCCAATGGCTGATCGGCGGCAACACCATCGTCAAGGCCGGTGTCGCGATCCTCTTCGTCGGCCTCGCGTTCCTAGCCAAGTACGCGGCCGAGCACACGCAGTTGCCGCCCGAGCTGCGCTTGGCCGCCATCGGTGCGGCGGCAATCGTGCTGCTCGGCTTCGGCTGGCGACTGCGCCTGTCGCGGCCCGGCTATGCGCAGGTGCTGCAGGGCGGCGCCGTCGCGGTGCTCTACCTGACGCTCTTCGCCGCCTTTCGCTACTACGGCGTGCTTGCCGCCGGGCCGGCATTCGCTCTCATGGTCGCCGTCGCCGCACTCGCCGCCGCGCTCGCCGTGCTGCAGGACGCGCGCTCGCTGGCCGTCGTCGGCGCGCTCGGCGGCTTCGCCACGCCGCTCATCGTCTCGACCGGCTCCGACAACGCCGCCGCGCTCTTCGCCTACTACTTCGTGCTCGACGCCGGCATCGCCGCCGTGGCGTGGTTCAGGACCTGGCGCTCGCTCAATCTGGTCGGCTTCGTCGCCACCTTCGTCGTCGGCACGGCCTGGGGCGTGCAGCGCTACAGCGCCGAGTCTTTCGCCATGAGCGAGTCCTTCCTGATCGCCTTCTTCCTGCTCTTCGTCCTCATCATGCTGCTGCCGGCACGACGCGCCGTCGTCGCTTCGCCGCCGCATCGCAGCGATGGCTGGGTCAACAGCAGCCTGCTGTTCGGCTTGCCGACGATCACCTTCGCACTGCAGTACGGGCTGGTCCGCGACACGCCGTTCGGCACGGCGCTGTCGGCGCTGGCCTTGGCCGGGTTCTACGTGCTGCTCGCGTCGTGGATGAAGAAGCGCCCCGAGCTCGGCATCACCTTCGACGCCAGCCTGGCGATTGCCACCGTCTTCCTGACCCTCGTCATTCCGTTCGCCCTCGACGCGCGCAGCACCGCCGGCGCCTGGACGCTCGAAGGCGCGGGCCTGGTCTGGATCGGCTTTCGCCAGCGGCGCGGCCTGCCGCGCGCCTTCGGCTACCTGCTGTTCCTCGCCGGCGGCCTGTCGATGCTGTTCGCGCACGAGCGCTACGGCGTGCCGACGGTCGTTCTCGACGCCTACCTCTTCAACGGCTTGATGGCAGGCGGCGCCGCCCTCGCGGCCGCGTTCTTCGTGCACACGAATCGGCGCGGCGAGGCCATGAACCACGGCGAGGAGGTCGCCGAGCCCGTGCTCATCGCCCTGGCCACGCTCTGGCTGCTGTCGACGGCGGGTCTCGAGATCGCGACCTTCGTCGACGCCCGCTTCACCTTCGCGGCTACCCTGGTCGCGGCCAGCGCAGTCGTCCTTCTCTACGTGCTGCTCGCGGCGCGACTCGACTGGCCGTCGATCGCGTGGCCGGCGGCAGTGCACGCGCCGCTGCTCTTCCTCGCCGCCGCCTACACGGCCGGGCAGCTCGCTCATCCGCTGCGCGACGGTGGCGCCTGGGCCTGGCCGATCGCCTTCGCCGTGCATGCCCTCGTGCTGCGATCGGCTGCCTCGCGCTGGCCCGATGCCGTCGCCAACGCCGTCCATGCCGTCGGCTGCATCGCGCTGGCGTTGCTCGGCGCCCTGCTGGGACGCGCCGCGACGGCCGATTGGGGCGACGCGGCGAGCGCCTGGCCGTGGCTGGGCTGGCTCGTCGTGCCGGCGGCGTTCCTGCTCTGGCTGGCGCGCCCGTCGAGTGCCGAGGTCTGGCCGGTCCGTGCCGCGCCGACGGCATATCGATTCGCCGCCGCGGCCGTGCTCGCCGCCGGCCTCTGGCTCTGGACCCTGGTCGCCAACGTCGCCTCCGACGGCACGGCCGCGCCGTTGCCGCACGTGCCGCTCCTCAACCCGCTCGATATCGGCATCGCACTGGCCCTGGTCGCGATCCTGCTCTGGCTGCGCGGCGTCGGCCGCGCCGCCGGGCCGCCACTCGGCGGGGTCGCCGCGGCCGGATTCGTCTGGGTCAACGCGATGCTGGTGCGCGCCTTCCATCACTACGGCGGCGTGCCCTACCAGGTCGACGCCTGGCTCGGCTCGCTCGCCGTGCAGACCGGCATCGCTCTGCTCTGGGCGCTGACCGCGTTGATCGCGATGTGGTTCGGCGCGCGGCGCGGCGAGCGCGTGCCCTGGGTCGTCGGCGCGGCGCTGCTCGCCGCGGTCGTCTTCAAGCTGTTGCTGGTCGACCTGTCGGGCACCGGCACGGTGACGCGGATCGTCTCCTTCATCGGCGTCGGCGTGCTGATGCTGGTGATCGGCTACGTTGCACCGCTGCCGGCGAAGGAGGCAAGCCATGCAGCGGCTTGAACGAACCATGCGCGGCGTGCTGTCGATCGTCGCCGCAGCGTCGCCGGCCTTCGCGGGTGCCGCGACCGCCGAGCCGGCGCCGTACCGCTACGCGGCGCCCATCGAGATCGCCAAGCCCGCGCCGTTCATCGAGATGGCCTTGCCGCCCGCGGTCTATGCGCGTGCGCTGCAAGCCGACCTGCGCGACCTGCGCGTCGTCGACGCGCGCGGCGAACGCGTGCCCTTCGCCATAGTCCCACCCACCGCGGCGCCGACCGCGAGCGAGCGCGCCCGCGAAGCGACGCTCTATCCCTTGCCGCCACGGCCCGCCGGTGCGGGGGCATGGCCCTCGCCGGTCGAGGTGACGGTCGTAGGCGACCGGATCTCGGTGCGCCGCTCCGGTGCACCGGCGGGGGCATCGGCTGTCGCCCCGCGCGAAGCGCCGGGCTGGCTGATCGATCTGGGCCAACCCTCGCCCGGCGATCCGGCGGCGCGTCGCCTGCAGCTGCGCTGGTCAGGACCGGCCGAGTTCTCGGCCGCCTACGCGATCGAGACGAGCGCCGATCTGCGCGACTGGCACGCCGCGCCAGGCGGCCAGCTGATGGCCTTGCAGTCCGCCGCCGGCGCGCTCGCCCAGCCCATCGTCGCCCTGCCCGATGGCGCCGGCCGCTTCGTGCGACTGACCTGGCTCGAGCCGGCTGCGGCGCCGGCGCTGGTCGGTGCGACCGCCTTCATGCCGGCGCGCGGTCTGCTCGCCGTCGATGCCGCCAGCGAGCTCGTCTTCGTGCCGACGCCGACCTCCGAACCAGGTACCGCGAACGAGCCGCGCGGCGCGCTGAGCTTCGACCTCGGCGGCGACCTGCCGCTGGTCGACATCGACCTCCGTTTCGCTTCCGGTACGCGCGTCGCGCCGGTGCGTGTGCAGGGAAGGCAACGCGCGGGTGATCGCTGGCAGGAGCTCGGCAGCGGCGTCTTCTACCGGATCGAGCGCGACGGAGTGGTGGCCGAATCGCCGGCGGTGGCGATGCCTTCGCACAGCCGCTTCCTGCGCCTCGTTCCCGACGAGCGCGCGGCGGGCCTCGATCCGGCACAGACGCGTCTGGTGGTCCGGGCTCGTCTCGCCTCGCTCGTCTTCGCCTCGAGCGGCGAGGCACCGTTTCGCCTGCTCGCCGGCTCGGCAGATGCCACTGCCGGGGCCTTGCCGCTGACCACCCTGGTGCCGCTGCTCGAAGACGAGCGGCTGCGCTTCGGCCGGGCATCGCTCGGCGCATTCGGCGAAGCACCCGAGGTGGCGCTGGCCGCGCAGCGCGCAGAGCGCGATGCTCGTCTGCGCCCTTGGCTGCTCTGGGCCGTGCTCGTCGTTGGCGTGCTCGGTCTCGGCGTGCTGGTCTGGCGGCTGGCGAGGTCGGGCCCGGCTGCGCCGCCACCGGCCGGCTGACGCTCGGACAAGCCGCCTCAGGCGCCGAGCATCTCGCCAACGGGCTTGAGCTCGTCGATGCGGTCGCAGATCGACTTCACGACCATCAGGATCGGCACACCGAGCAACAGGCCCCAGACGCCCCAGAGCCAGCCGAACACGAGCACGCTGACGAAGATGGCGAACGCGCTCATCCGGCCGGCCCGCCCCATCCACCAGGGCGTCAGCAGGTTGCCGACCAGCGTGTGGATGGCGAACGAGCTGGCGCCGATGACGAGTCCATGGTTGAGCGACTCGAACTGGACCACACCGACGACCGCCGAGGCCAGGCCGATCACCACCGCGCCGAGGTAGGGGATGAGGTTGGTGGTCGTTGCGAGGATCGCCCAGACCAGCGAGTGGTTGAGGCCGAGCGCGAAGAAGGCCACGCCGGTCAGCACGCCGACGACGATGCTGGTCGCGAGCTGCACGAGCAGGTACTGCTGGATCTGGGCATGGATCTCGTCGAGCGCCTGCACGGTGATCTTCTTCTGGCTGAGGCGCGGCCCGGCCAGCTTGACCATCTTGCGGCGGAAGGTGTCGCCCGACGCGAGCAGAAAGAAGGTGATGAAGACGACGAGCGTGGCCTGGCCGAGGAAGGTGAAGAGACCCAGCGTGCCGGTCCAGAGATAGTCCTTGACGTTGAGACGAGGCTTCTCGACGACGACACGCGTCACCCCGGGCGGCGTCGCAGGCAGCGACGCCGACATGGGCTCCACGTTGCGTGCGGCGGACGCGGCCGGGAACGCCGCGGAGGACGAGCGCGCGGCGCCGGCGCGCGGCGCCGACGTTGCTTCCGAGGTCGCGCCCGCGCCTGACGCGGCAGCCGATGCCGATGTCGTGCTTTCCTCGGTGGCCTTTTCGATCTCTGCCGCCGCCTGCTGTACCTTCTCGATCGTCGAGCCGGAGCTCGGCCCGGGCTTCTGAATCGAGCGGCGCAGCTTCTGCGCCACTTCGGGCAGGGTCTCGATCAGGGCGCTGGCGTCGTCGCTGATCGACCAAGCGCCCCAGCCGACCCCCGAGACGATCGCCGGGAGCAGTACGCCGGCAGCGAGCGCACGCGGCAGGTGCCATCGTTCGAGGCGATCGATCACCGGCGTCAGCGCGTAGCTGAACATGACGCCGAGCAGCAGCGGAATGAAGACGGCCCTGGCCCATTGCAGCGCGAAGGCGGTCGCAATCACGGCGATGACGACCAGCGCGAGGTTGCGCACGTCGACGGGCATGTGCAGCAGCACCCGCTTCTGCGCGGGGGCTTCTTCGGTCGAACTGTCTGCGGTGGAAGTCGTGTCGTTGTGCTTCACGGAGTCGTTTCGAAGGGTGGCGATGGCGCCGACCCGGTGGCTGAACAGAACGCAAAGGGCAGTTGGCGTGCCCAACCGCCCGGCTACTTGGGCGCGTCGGCGGGCAGCGTGATGTAGTGGCGCACTAGCTCCGGCGGCTGCGGCGAATCGAGCAGGATGCAGGTCAGGCGCAAGGCGTCGGCGGCGGCGTCGCCGAGCCGCACGCCGCCGTTTTCTTTAAGCGCCGCGGCCACCCAGCTGCGCACGACGACCGGGCGCTGCATCCACGACAGCGTCTGCAGGCGGGCCAGCGCCTCGAACACGCTCTCGGCGTCGGGCGCCTCGAACGGCGGCGCCTCCGCATGCGGTTGCCAATGATGCATGACGGCGATGTACCAGCGCGCCGCTGCTTCGCTGTTGGCAGCTTCGTCGACGACCATGCGCGACAGGAAGGCGGTGTAGACGGCGAGCGCCAGCACGTCGGTCTCCAGCCACTCGACGACCTCGACGTTCGGTTCGGCGCGCGCCGCCAGCGGCGGCACTTCGCCCAGGCCGCGCCGCATGGCGAGCCAGTGCAGTCGGTCGATCGGCCGGACCACCCCCCGCGCGCCCATGACGCGCCGCATCGCGCGCAGCAGTTGCTGCCGGGCGCCGATCGGCTGCAGGGCCATGCGCGACAGCAGCAGCTCGAACCAGGGCAGACGCGCCGCGCCGGACAGGCTCGCCGCGTGCTCGCGCAGGCCTTGCAGGCCGGGCGTCGCCGAGGTCTCGATCTCCCAGGCGCGCGCCGAGCGCTTGCTGCCGGGCGGCAGCAACAGGGCCAGCAGCGCGGCGTGCAGCTCGTGGGCGCCGTGCAGGCGTGTAAAACGATCGGTCGCGTTGCGCTCCGGGTCGTCCTCGGCCAGGTTCACGGCATAGGTGTCGGCCATCGAGCCCTCCTGATCCCTCTAAAGCGTCGCGCCCGGCCGAAAGCCGAACAGCCATGCGACCAGGGCTGTCGGAAACTGGAACAGTGCGATGTTGTACGCGGCAACCGCCGCATTGAATTCGCGGTGCGCAAACGCCAGGGTCGTATCGCCTTCGGCGAGCTTCGCATTGAGCTCGGGCAGCTCGGCGCCGGCCACCGTCCGCACCGGCAGGCGGGCGCGCGCGTCGGCCAGGATCTCCTCGGCGACGCGCAGGCTCGTCACCGCGCCGGCCGCGGCCGGGCGCGCCCGCGCATGCTCGCGTGCGGCGTCGGCTTGTCGCGATGCGGCACGCAGCGCGTCGAGCCGTGGGCCGGCACTGACGAGGGCGGCAGCGAGCAGTTCGAGCTGCCGGTCGAGCAGCGCATGGCGCTGTCGGCACAACTCGTCCACCGACGCGAAACGTGCGACCAGCGCGTTGCGCAGACTGACCATCCGGTTGTAGGCGCCGACCATCCAGAACAGGAGCACTGCACCGAGCGTGCCAGCGGCGATCTGCGTCGTCGTCATGCGCGGCACTGTGAAGACGGGTTTCGCCGGGCCGACGTGGCGGCTCGTCAACTGACGAGCCAGGCGTCGTAGCCCTTGCGGCGCAGGTCGCACGACGGGCACAGGCCGCAGCCCCAGCCCCAGGCATGGCGATGCTCGCGGTCGCCGAGGTAGCACGAATGAGTGTGCTCGATGACCAGCGCGAGCAGCGGCTCGCCGCCGAGTCGCTCGGTCATCGCCCAGGTCTCGGCCTTGTCGATCCACATCAACGGCGTCTCGATCGTCATCGATTTATCGAGGCCCAGACTGATCGCCACCTGCAGCGACTTGAGCGTGTTGTCGCGGCAGTCCGGATAGCCCGAGTAGTCGGTCTCGCACATGCCGCCGACCAGCACGCTCAGGCCGCGCCGGTCGGCCACGCTGGCCGCCACCGTGAAAAAGAGCAGATTGCGCACGGGAACGAAGGTGTTTGGCAGGCCCCCCGCATTCATTTCGATCTCGCGCTGGCTCGTCAGCGCGGTGTCGGAAAGTTGCGAGAGCAGCGAGAGGTCGAGGATGTGGTCGTCGCCGAGACGCTCGGCCCAAAGCGG
>JANXWR010000071.1 GCA_025351025.1 Burkholderiales bacterium
CTCGTTGAGGTCGAGCGCCAGCTCACGCTGGCCACGCTCGAGCACTTCGGCCGGCACAAGGAAAAGACCGCGGCGACCCTCGGCATCAGCCTGAAGACGCTCTACAACCGGCTCAAGGAATACGCCAGCGAGGACGGTGACCCGATCAGCGAGCCCGGTGCCCTCGACGAGGCCGCCCCGCCGCGCCGCTAGGCAGCGCGGCTCGCCGCCGCGCGCAGCAGGCGGCCCAGGCTTTCCGACTGCAGCGGCTTGACCAGGAACGAGTCGAAGCCGGCCGACAGGGCACGCTCCTGGTCGTCGCCGCTCGCGTAGCCGGTCACTGCGGCGAAGATGACCGGCGTGCCGGCGAGCGCCTTGCGCAAGGCGCCGACGAGGCGGTAGCCGTCCATGCCGGGCAGGCCGATGTCGCACAGCACGATCTGCGGGCGAGACGCCACGGCGACGAGCAGGGCTTCTTCGGCGCTGCGTGCCGTGCTGACCTCGTTACCCCACAGCTCCATCTGCAGACGCAGGCTTTCCAGTGCGTCGGCGTTGTCCTCGACGATGAGGACGCGGCAACCGTCGCTCAGCTGGGGCGCGTGCGCCGGCGGCTCGGCCTGCACTTCGTCGAGCAGAGGCAGCCAGAGAATGAATTCCGAGCCCTTGCCAATGCCTTCGCTGAACGCCTCGACGTCGCCGCCGTGCAACTGGGCGATTCGGCGCGCCAGCGTCAGGCCGACGCCGAGCCCGCCGAGGGTTCGCGCCAGGGTCTGGTCCTGCTGCGCGAACAGCTCAAACGCATGCGGCAGGAACTCCGGCGAGATGCCCTGGCCCGCGTCTTTCACCGACAGGTGCACGGTCTTAACGGCACGTCGCACGGTGATCGTGACGATGCCCGGCTCGAGGCTGAACTTGGCGGCGTTGCCGATGAGATTGGCCAGGGCTTGCGACAGACGGCCGGCGTCGCCACGCACGAACAGGCGCTCGTCGGGAACGTCGACCTCGAGCCGGTGCCTGGCAGCGTTGATCTTGTCGTGGCTGTTCGCCACCGCGGCCTGGACGATGCTGTCGATCGACACCCGTTCGCGCGCCAGCGAGATCTGGCCTTGCGCCGCGCGCGTCACGTCGATCAGCTCCTCGACGAGGCGGCCGAGGCGGCCGACCTGGCGCTCCAGGATCTCGCGCAAGCGCACGAGGATCGGATTGCTGTGCTCTAGCGTGCGCAGCACGCTGGCGGCGTTGGCGATCGGCGCCAGAGGGTTGCGCAACTCGTGCGAAAGCATGGCCAGGAACTGGCCCTGGCGGCGCTCGGCCAGGCGCAGGGCCTGGGTGCGCTCGGCCAATGTTTCTTCGAGCTGCTTGCGGTCGTGGATGTCGACGGCGCTGCCGACGAAGTGCTTCGTCGCGCCGACTTCGGTGCGGTGCGGCACGCCGTTGTCGACGAACCAGCGGTATTCGCCGTCGTGGCGGCGCAGGCGCAGGTCCATCGTGAAGGCGCTGTGCGCTTCGAAGCTCGTCGCCCGGATGCCGAGGCAGCGGTCGAGATCTTCAGGATGCACCGAGCGCGTCCAGCCTTCGCCCTGCAGATCGGCGAGCGGGCGCCCGGTAAAGGCTGCCCACGAGGGGCTCAGCCAATCGTTGCTGCGGGTATCGGCCGAGCCCCAGCTGAGCGCTGGGGCGGCCGCTGCCAGGGCCGAAGAAGAGGCGTCGGCGCGGTCGTCCGGCGGGTCGGTCCTCGGCGCATGCTGGTGCTGCGAATCTCCTGCCACTTTCAGATTTCTCTCCCCAGCGTGCTCGGAGCGCGCGGATGAAGAGATACCGGGCAATTCGCGTGCCGCATTCAGGATCGGAGAAACCACCTCAACAGATCGCCGTCGCCGGCATGCCGACGCGGCGGCGGCGTTCCACCGAAGGAAGCTTCAGCAGCTGGCGATATTTGGTCACCGTGCGGCGCGCCACCTGCAGGCCCTGGCGCACGAGCAGGCGGGCGATCTGCGCGTCGGAGAGCGGGGCGGTGGCGCTCTCGGCCTCGATCATGCCCTTGATGACGCCGCGGATCGCGGTTGCCGAGCAGGCGCCGCCGCTCGCCGTCGCCATCTCGCGCGAGAAGAAGTACTTGAGCTCGAAGACGCCGACCGGCGTGGCCATGTACTTGTTGTTGGTGACGCGAGAGACGGTCGACTCGTGCAGGCCCAGCTCTTCGGCGATCTCACGCAGGCCGAGCGGCTTCATCGCCATCGGCCCGAACTCGAGGAAGTGCTGCTGGCGCTTGAGGATCGCGTCGGCCACCATGAGGATGGTCGAGAAGCGCTGCTGCACGTTCTTCACCGTCCAGCGCGCTTCCTGCAGGTGCTGCGCGAGCTCCGGGTTGCGCCCGTTGCGATGTTCCTGGAACAGCGTCGCGTAGCTCTGGTTCAGGCGCACGCGCGGCACCACGCCGCGGTTCAGCGTCGCCGTCCAGCGGCCGCGGATCTTGCGCACGAGCACGTCGGGTGTG
>JANXWR010000074.1 GCA_025351025.1 Burkholderiales bacterium
TCGAACCAGGCGTAGAACTCGCACATCGCGGCGCCGTCCTCGGCCATGGCGCGGCGCACGTGCGCGGCCTCGGCCGGGCTCTTGCGGCTCTTGGCCAGCGTGCTCGGGTGGATGGCCTCGACGACGCTCGCCGAGGTGCGCTCGCGCGTGCCGAGCGTGACCCGCTTCGGATCGACGAGCAGCACCGCGCCGGCCGGCAGCGCGGCCAGGGCGGCGCCCGCCTGCTCGTAGGGCGCGATGCTGACGCCGTCGCCGGCGAGCGCGGCGCGCAGCGCGGCGTCGACCTTGGCTTCGGCGATGAAGAGCGTCACCGCATCCGGCGCGATCAGCAGATGGGCGAGGAAGACCGGGTTGTAGCTGACGTCGGCGCCGCGCAGGTTGAGCAGCCAGGCGATGTCGTCGACGGTCGAGACGAAATGATGCGAGGCGCCGGATTCGCGCATCGCGGCGCGCACGCGCGCGAGCCGGTCGCGGCGCGATTCGGCGGCCTCGGGCGCAAGGTGCTCGTAGATGGCGGCGGTCGGCGGCGCCGGGCGCTCGGGCCAGGCGGCGGTCAGCACGTCGAGATCGCTGCGCAGGCGGACGCCGCAGCCCTCGAGTTGCGCGCGCAACTGCCGTGCCGCGGCCAGGCCGAGCACGGCGCCGTCGACGGCGATGGTGGCGCCGGGCGCAACGTGGCGGCAGAGCCAGTCGAGGTGATAGGCGGCGGCCGGCGTCGGTGTCTTGACCAGCTCGATGCCGCTGCCGGTGAGCTCGCGCTCGGCTTGCACCCAGTAGCGGCTGTCGACGAACAGCGCCGCCTTGTCGAGCGTGAGGGCCAGCGTCGCGACCGAGCCGGTGAAGCCCGAGGCCCATTGCCGGCCCTGCCAGCGCTCGGGCAGGTATTCGGAGAGATGCGGATCGCTCGACAGGATCAGCGCGGCGGCGCAGCCGTTGGCCTGCAGCGCCTCGCGGATGCGTTCGATGTGCAGGCGTGCGGGCGAGGTGCGTGTGTCCATGGTTGTCGATTCTAGGGGGGTGGTGCAGGCGTCGAGGCGACCGGCTCGGCGACGACGCGGGCACTCCGCTCATAGGTGAAATACGCCCAGGCCCAGTCGACCATGACGATCAGCCGGTTGCGAAAGCCGATCAGGAAATAGATGTGCGCGAACAGCCAGAACAGCCAGGCCGCCAGGCCGCTGAAGCGCAGCGCGCCGAAGCCGGGAACGGCGAGCTCGACGACCGCGGCCTTGCGCCCGACGGTGGCGAGGTTGCCGTAGTCGATGTAGCGAAACGGCCGCGTCGGCTCGCCCTTGACGCGTCGCAGCAGGTTGGCCGCCGCAGCGCGCCCCATCTGCTTGGCGGCCGGGCTGACGCCGGGCACCGGCTTCGGCTCGCCCTTGCCGTAGCTCCTGGCCGCGGCCAGGTCGCCGACCACAGAGACCTCGGGATGACCCGCCAGACTCAGGTCCGCTTCGACGACGACGCGGCCGGCGCGGTCGAGCGCCGCACCGCTGCCGCGCGCGAGCTCGGCGCCGAGCCGCGAGCCGGCGACGCCGGCGGCCCAGATCACGGTCCGGCAGGCGAGCCGCTGCGGCGGCGCGCCGGGGCTTGCCGCGGTCTCGTAGGCAACGCCCTCGGCATCGATGCCGGTCACCTTGGAACCGGTGCGCACCACGACGCCGAGCCGCTCGAGCTGCTCGCGCGCCTGCTGCGACTGCTTCGGCACGAAGGCGCCGAGGACGCGCTCCGAGCCTTCGAGCAGGATCACGCGCGTGGCTCGCGAATCGATGCGGCGGAACTCGCGCGACAAGGTGTGCTGCGCGATCTCGCTCATTGTGCCCGCCATCTCGACGCCGGTCGGACCGCCGCCGATGACGACGAAGGTCATCCAGGCGTCGCGCGTCGCGTCGTCCTGCGCGCGCTCGGCGTTCTCGAAGGCGCCGATGACGCGGGCGCGGATGTCGAAGGCGTCGGCGAGCGTCTTCAGTCCGGGCGCGAACCGCGCCCAGTCGTCGTGGCCGAAGTAGCTGTGCGTGGCGCCGGCGGCGACGATGAGATGGTCCCACTCGATGCGCTCGCCGCCGTCGAGCATGGCGCTGTGGCCGGCGACGTCGATCGCCTGCACCTCGGCCTTGAGGATGGTCAGGTTGCCGCGCTTCATCTCTGGCCTGAGCACGTGGCGGATCGGCGCGCTCACCGCCGGCGCACTCAAGCCTGCGGTCGCCACCTGATAGAGCAGCGGCTGGAACAGATGGTGATTGGTGCGGTCGACGAGCGTGATCTCGACCTCGGCCTTCGACAGCGCACGCACTGCCTCGATACCGCCGAAGCCGCAGCCGATGACGAGAACGCGCGGCCGGGCCATTGGGCCTATTTTCACTCGCCGCGCCGGTGCCGGCTATGCTCGCCGCGCCATGCGACTCCTCCTCGTCGAAGACGACCGAATGATCGGCGAGAGCCTGCAGCGGGCGCTCCGCCTCGAGGGCTATGCGGTCGACTGGGTGCGCGATGCGGCGGCCGCCGACGGCACCCTGGCGAGCGAGCGCTTCGATCTCGTGCTCCTCGATCTCGGCCTGCCGCCCGGGGCCGGCGCCGGCGCGCGCCCGGCCGACGGCCTGGCCGTGCTGCGCGCGCTGCGTGCCCGCCGCGACGCGACGCCGGTAATCGTTCTCACGGCTCGCGACGCGCGGGGTGACCGCGTTGCCGGCCTCGATGCCGGTGCCGACGACTACCTCGTCAAGCCCTTCGAGCTCGACGAGCTGAACGCACGCATCCGCGCCGTGCTGCGCCGCCACGCCGGCCGCGCCGAGCCGGTGCTGTCGGCCGGCGCGGTGACGCTCGATCCGGCGAACCGGCGCGTCACCCGGGACGGCACCGCCGTCACCCTCTCGGCGCGCGAGTTCGCGGTGCTCGAGGCGCTGCTCGCCAAGCCCGGCGCCGTGCTGTCGCGCTCGCAGCTCGAGGATCGGCTGTACGGCTGGGGCGAGGAGATCGAAAGCAACGCGGTCTCGGTCTACATCCACCAACTGCGCCGGAAGCTCGGCGCCGATTTCATCCGCAACGTGCGCGGCGTCGGCTACTTCGTCGACGGCGCATCGTGAGCCGCCGGGCCGTTCCCCAGGCGAACGCCGAAGCGCGAAGCGCGAAGGTCCGTTCATGACCTCGATCCGCGTCCGTCTGCTCGTCTCGCTGCTCGGCCTGCTCGCGCTGGCGGCACTGCTGATGGGCGCGGTGACCTACCGCAACGTGCTCGCCGAGACCGAGGCGATCTTCGACTACCAGCTGCAGCAGATGGCGCTCTCGCTGCGCGACCAGGGCGAGATCGCCGCCGCGCAGGCCGACAATCTGGCCGACGCCCAGCTCGACTTCGTGGTACAGATCTGGACCGTCGACGGGCGCAGCATCTACGCCTCGCGCGCGCACTCGTCGTTGCCGGCGCGGGCCCTGCTTGGCCTGGCCACGCTCAGCGTCGAGGGCCGCGCCTGGCGCACCTACAGCGTGGCGACGCACGATCGCGTCATTCAGATCGCCCAGCCGGTCGAGATCCGCGAGCGACTTGCCGCGCGCGCCGCCTGGCGCAGCGTCGTGCCGCTGTTGTTGATGGCGCCGTTCGCTGCCTTCGTCATCTGGTGGCTGGCGGCGCGTCACCTCGCGCCCTTGGAGCGGCTGGCTGGCGACGTGCGCTCGCGCGACGCGCAGTCGCTGGCGCCGCTGGCCGTCGCGGGCCTGCCTGATGAGGTCTCGCCGTTGGCGCGCGCCCTGAACGCGCTGCTCGAGCGCTTGCGCCAGTCGCTCGACACCCAGCGCGCCTTCGTCGCCGACGCGGCGCACGAGCTGCGCTCGCCGCTCACCGCCCTGAAGCTGCAGCTCGAGCTGCTGCGCCGCGCCGCCAACGACGCCGACCGCGACGCCGCGCGCGACGCCATCGCCGCCGGCATCGATCGAGCGACGCGTCTGGTCGAGCAGCTGCTGGCGCTGGCGCGCAGCGAGCCGGGCGCCGCGGCGCCGGTCAGGGAGCGCATCGACCTCGCCGAGATCGCGCGCCGCGCCATCGCCGAGACGGTCGCCTTCGCGGCGTCGCGCGGCGTCGAGTTCGAGCTCCTTGCCGAGGCGCCGGCCTTCGTCGGCGGCGACGCGGTTTCGCTCGGCTTGCTCGTCCGCAACCTCGCCGACAACGCGGCGCGCTATTCGCCGCGCGGCTCGCGCGTCGAGGTCTCAGTCTTGCGCCAGAGCGACGCTGTCGCGCTGGTCGTCGACGATGCCGGGCCGGGCATTCCCGAAGCCGAACGGCAACGCGTCTTCGATCGCTTCTATCGCCGAGCCGAGGGCGGCGAATCGGGCTCGGGGTTGGGCCTGGCGATCGTCAAGAGCGTCGCCACGGTGCACGGCGCCGGCGTCGCCCTCGAGCGCTCGCTGCGGGGCGGCCTGCGTGTCGCCGTCCGCTTCGCGGCGAGCCGCGACACGGCGGCGACCTTAACGCCGGCTTAATCGAACCCTAATGGTGGTCTAACCCGGCCCCCCTATCTTCAGCGGCATGCGGAATCTTCCGCGCGCTTTCCCACAGCTGGAGACGTTATGAATCTGAAACCCCTGAGCGCGGCCCTCGTCGGCGCTGGCCTCGCCGTCGTCGGCACTGCGGGGGCCTTCGATCTTCCGCACTGGCTGAAGGGCGACACGCAGGTCGCCGCGGCAGCGCCGCAGCCGGCGCAAGCCGCCGAGCGGGTGGTGCCGCCGGTGCCGCTGATCGCGGCGGGTCAGGTGCCGAACTACCGCGCCATCGTCAAGCAATCGGCGCCTGCCGTCGTCGGTATCACCGTCGAAGGCACGCACAAGATGAGCGCCGAGGAGCAAGGCCTGCCTGACGGCATGGAAGACGACCCCTTCTTCAAGTTCTTCCGCGGCATGCCCGGCTTTTCACAGCGCGGCGGCCGGCAGAACCCGTCGCAGCCTTTCAAGGGCTTGGGCTCGGGCTTCATCATCAGCTCGGACGGCCTGATCCTCACCAACGCGCACGTCGTGCGCGACGCCAAGGACGTGACGGTCAAGCTCAGCGACCGCCGCGAGTTCACGGCCAAGGTGCTCGGCATCGACACGACCACCGACATCGCCGTGCTGCGCATCGACGCGCGCGATCTGCCGGTGGTGCGTCTCGGTGACCCGAAGAGCCTCGAGGTCGGCGACCCTGTGCTGGCCATCGGCGCGCCCTATGGCCTCGAGCAGACGGCGACCCAAGGCATCGTCAGCGCCAAGGGCCGCTCGCTGCCCGGCGACGCCGTCGTGCCCTTCATCCAGACCGACGCTGCCGTCAACCCCGGCAACTCGGGCGGCCCGCTGTTCGACGGCAGCGGCTCGGTGGTCGGCATCAATGCGCAGATCTATTCGCGCAGCGGCGGCTTCCAGGGCCTCTCGTTCGCGATTCCGATCGACGTCGCCCTGAAGGTGAAGACGCAGATCGTCGCCACCGGCAAGGCCACGCACGGCCGGCTCGGCGTGACGGTGCAGGACCTCAACCAGTCGCTCGCCGACTCGTTCGGCATCAAGCGCGTCGACGGCGCCCTGATCTCCAGCGTCGCGCCCGGCAGCGCCGCCGCCGACGCGGGCCTGAAGTCGGGCGACGTGATCACCGAGGTCAACGGCGAGCCGGTGCTGCGCTCGGGCAGCCTGTCGAGCCTGATCGGCCTCTCGGCGCCAGGCGAGCGCGTCAAGCTCAAGGTCTGGCGCGACCACTCGGAGCGCAGCGTCGAGGCCAGGCTCGGCGGCGCCGACGATGGCGAGAAGAAGGTCGCCGACGCCGGCGCTTTGGGCGAGCACGGCCAGCTCGGCCTCTCGCTGCGTCCGCTGACGCGCGACGAGCGCCGCGAGGCCAAGCTCGACAGCGGCCTCGTCGTCGAGGGCGTCGACGGCGCGGCGGCGCGTGCCGGCATCCAGGCCGGCGATGTGCTGCTCGCCATCAACGGCAAGCCGGTGCAGTCGATCGACCAGCTGAAGAGCGTGCTTTCGGCCAAGCCGAAGAGCGTGGCGCTGCTCGTGCAGCGCGACGGCGAGAAGATCTTCGTGCCGGTCAAGCTCGGCTGAAGCGATTCGTCGCCAGTGAAAAACGCCGGCTTCGTGCCGGCGGTTTTCTTTGTCCCGCCCGATGCTAAGGCGTCTGGTTGCCGTAGGTCGCCGAGAGGTAGTCGACGATGACCGGGATGTCGGCATCGTCGAGCGGCGCCTTGAAGACCGCCTTCATACGCTTGGTCATGGCGTCCCAGTAGGCGCGGCCGGCGTTCGGCGGTTGGTAGAGAAAGTACTCCGCCGAATGGCAGGTAACGCAGTTGGCCTGCGCCTTCGCGTAGCCGGGCAAGGTGCTGGGCCGCAGCTGGGTGCCGTCGGCGGGCAGGGTGATGGTGCGCGGCGTCGCCGTCGCGAAACCGGCGGCCGAAGCGAGGGCGATGGCGGCCGAGACGATGAGGATTTTCTTGTCCATGTCGTTGTCCTCTCGGGTCAGGCCGCGGTCACGTGGATCGACTCGACGACGTTGCGCATATAGCCCGCTGGCTGCCAGACGGCGGTGCTCGGCTGGCCGACGCCGGCCCGGTTCCAGGCGCAGGCGCGCAGGTCGTAGGCGCCGGCCTTCTCGGGCACGAAGCCGAAAGTGAACTCGCGGAACGAGTAGCGGCCGAGGTCTTCACCGAGGAAGGCGGCGCGCCAGCTCTTGCCGCCGTCGGTCGAGACGCCGACCTCGCGGATGCCCGCGCCGCCGTCGAAGGCGATGCCGCGGATGACGGTCTGGCCGCCGACCGGGATGCGCTGGCCTTCCTTCACCGAGGTGATGAACGAGCGTACCGTGAAGCGACCGATCGGCCGCGTTGCGGCGGGCGCGGTGCCGGGCGCGACGCAGACGCAGTCGTTGTCGGGGACGCGGTAGGCCGGGCGCATCCAGAAGCCGTCGTAGACCTCGTCGAGGACCTCGATCTGAGACAGGTGCTTGACCCAGTAGGTGCCGTAATAGCCGGGCACGACGAGCTTGACCGGATAGCCATTGAGCCAGGGGATGTCGGTGCCGTTCATCTGCCAGGCGATCAGCACGTCGGGATCCATGGCCTGGTCGAGATTGAGCGCCTTGACGAAATCGCCGCCGCCGAGAAGCGCGTTGTCGAGTCCGTCGAAGGTCACCTGCTTGGCCGAATTCTTGATCTCGGCCAGCGCCAGCACGTCGCGCAGGCGCACGCCGGTCCAGTGCGCGTTGCCCATGAGGCCATCGCCGACCTGGCCGCCCGTGACGCGCGGGTTGAAGCGGGCGCGGCTGTTGCCGGAGCACTGGTTCACGGCGACGATCTCGACCGGCTTGAACTTCGTCTTCAGGTCGGCAAGCGTGAGTTGGAGGGCCTTGCCGGTAGCGTTGCCGCCGATCTTGACGACGTAAGTGTCGGGGTCGATCGCGGTCGGGATGCCGGCGTTGTGATAGCGCACGAAGAAGGCGTCGTTCGGCGTCAGGATGCTGTCGTTGTAGACCTCGAACGGCGTCTCGAGCTGCGGTGGACGCGAGGTGAGCACGATCAGTGGGCGCTTGCCCGGATAGGCAGTCATGAGGCGGCCGCCGTTGGCGAACGCGTGCTCGAAGGTGGCGCTTTGGGCGAGCGCCGAGCGGCCGAAGCCCGCGGCCGCGGCGGCACCGATGCCTGCCGCGATGAGGCGGCGGCGACTGGACGAATGCGGAGGGACGGCCATGGTTGATGTTTCCTCTCTTTGTGGCAGGTCGTAATGTGGCGCGGCGGCAATAGGCGTGAAGTAATTTACCGCCGTGCGCTAAGTCCTGCCTGCCCGGCGCTCAGCCGGGCACGCCGACGATCACGCTTGAGGCTTTGAAGATCGCCGTTGCGGCGCTGCCTTGTGCCAGGCCGAGCGCCTTCACGCTGCCCTGCGTGACGATCGCCGCTATCGTTAACGCGCCGCCGCCGACATCGATCACGACCTCGGCGTTGACCGCGCCCGCCTGCACACTGGCGACGACGCCGGCGAGCTGGTTGCGCGCCGACAAGCGGGCCGTGCCGAGCTCGGTGGCAATGACGACCGACGAGGCCTTGACGAGGGCGAAAGCCGGTGCGCCGACGGCCAGGCCCAACCCCATAGCGCTCTCGCGCGTGACGACGGCGACGATCTTCTGGCCGCCCGCGAGCGTGATCTCGATCTCGTCGTTGACGGCGCCGGTCGCATGCTTGCTCACCGTGCCTTCGAAATGGTTGCGAGCGCTGGTCTTCATCGTGCTTGCTCCTGCAAGGAAGTATGCGGTCGGGTCATTCCTTCAACACGCGAACGTCTAGCCGCTAGAGCCGCTTGACGCTGCGCGGTCCGAGCCGCTCGTCGCGTGTCGAGACGAGGGCGATGCGGCCTTCGCGGTCTTCCAGCGCATGGCCGTCGCGCTCGAACAGCAGCAGTACACCGGCGCCGACCGGTGACGGCCACCTGCTCGCTGACGAGGTCGGCGGCCAGGCCGTGCAGCGGCGCCGCCAGCAGCATGCTCGCGAGCAGCCAACGTGATGCACGAGCGAGGCGTGGGATCGTCATGTCAGACCGCCTGCAGGCGCGACGGCGACACTTCCACCGCCGTCGTCGGCCGCTCGCCGATCGCGCCGTCGCGCAGGTACAGCGCCTCGTCGCCGAACCAGTCGAGGTCGACCGGATCGTGCGTGATCATGAGCACCGGGATGGCGACGCGTTCGAGCAGCTCGTCGAGCTCGGCGCGCATGCGCTGGCGCAGCTCGGGGTCGAGCGCGGAGAAGGGCTCGTCGAGGAGGAGGGCGCGCGGCGTGTTGACGAGGGCGCGGGCGAGCGCCACGCGCTGCCGCTGCCCGCCCGAGAGCTCGCCCGGCCGCTGCCGCGCCACCTCGACGAGCTCGAAGGTCTGCAGCCAGCGTTCGACCGCTTCGCCGCCGTCGTGCTCGCCCGGGTTGCGCAGGCCCTTCGAGAGGCCGAAGGCGACGTTCTGGCGCACGCTGAGCTTGGGGAAGAGCGCGTAGTCCTGGAACAGGAAGCCGAAGCCGCGCTGCCGCGCCGGCACGTCGATGCCGGCGTTGCCGTCGTAGACGACCTCCTCGCCGAAGGCGATGCGGCCGCTGTCGGGTGTCAACAGGCCGGCGATGGCCTGCAGCGTCAGCGTCTTGCCGGCGCCCGAAGGACCGTAGATGACGGTGCGCCGCGCCTCGGTGCGAAAGCGGACGGCGAGCGAGAAGCGGCGACGCTCGCCGCCCACGACCTTTTGAATGTCGACGTCGAAGCTCATCGCACGGTGAATCGAAGCGGGCTCAGCGCACGACGCGAAAAGGCGCCAGTCTTCCGGCCACGAGCAGGACGACGATGCAGGTCACCGAGATGATGACGACGAGCGTGTTGGCCGCCGGGTCCTGACCCGCCTGCACCGCTTCGTAGACCGCGACCGAGAGCGTCTGCGTGCGCCCCGGAATGCTGCCGGCGATCATCAGCGTGGCGCCGAACTCGCCGAGCGAGCGCGCGAAGACGAGCAGGGTGCCGGCGAGGATGCCGGGCCAGGCCATCGGCAAGGTGACGCGAAAGAACAGCGCCAGCTCGCCCAGGCCGAGCACGCGCGCCGCTTTCTCGAGTTGCGGGTCGACGCCCTCGAAGGCGGCGCGCGCCGACTTCAGCACCAGCGGGAACGAGACGATCGTGGCCGCGATCACGGCACCCTGCCACGTGAAGATGAGATTGATGCCGAAGCTCTGGTACAGCCAGCCGCCGAGCCAGCCGCGCTTGCCGATGACGACGAGCAGGTAGTAGCCGAGGACGGTCGGCGGCAGCACGAACGGGAGCGTCAGCACCGCGTCGAGAAGCTCGCGGCCGAAGAAGCTGCGTCGCGCCAGCAGCCAGCCGACGGCGACACCGAGCACCAGGTTGATCGCGGTCGCCCAGGCGGCGACCTTCAATGTCAACGCCAGCGTCGTCAATGTCGCGGCGTCCATCCGGTATGAGAGACCCTGCGGTCAGGGCTTGCCGAAGCCGTATCGCGCCAGCACCGTTTGCGCCGCCGGCGTGATCAGGAAGTCGACGAACTTGCGCGCCGCGTCGGGGTTGGGGCTGCCGGAGACGGCGGCCACTGGGTAGGAGATCGGCGTTTCGGTCGGCACGGTGAAGGCGACCTTGACCTTGTCCTTCTGGATCGCCGCGTCGGTGGCGTAGACGAAGCCGGCCTCGACCTCGCCGCGCGCCACGTAGTCGAGCGACTGGCGGACGTTTTGCGCATACACCGCCTTCGGTTCGATCGCGGGCCACAGCCTGGCGGCGTCGAGGGCGCCCTTGGCATAGCGGCCCGCCGGCACGCCCGAAGGCGTGCCGAGGGTGATGCGCTTGACCTCGGCTTTCTGCAGGTCGGCCAGCGAGGCGAGGACAAGCGTGCCGTCGGCCGGCGTGATGAGGACCAGCGAGTTGCCGACGAAGTTGCGGCGCGATCCGGGCGCGAGCAGCTTTTGCGCATCGGCGCGATCCATCGACTCCTGGTCGGCGGCGGCGAAGACGTCGGCCGGCGCGCCCTTGGCGATCTGCGCCAGCAAGGCGTCGGACGCGGCGAAGTTGAAGACGACCTTGGTGCCGGCGTTCTGCGCTTCGAACGCCGGGGCGAGCTCGCGGAAGGCGTTGGTCAGGCTGGCTGCGGCGGAGACGGTCAGGTCGGCGGCGCGCGCGGCCGGGCAGGCGAAAGCGGCCAGCGCCACGGCGCAGCCGACCAGCATGCGTCGGGTACCGACGAGCATCTTCATGGCGGGCGCAGCGCGTGGCATGAGTGGGGCGCAATATAGCGTAGAACATAACGCTCGGTGCTCTGCGAAGGCCGCAGCGCCGCATCGGCGGCGATCCTCGCGGCCGTCAGCGCGCCAGCAGGCCGATCACCTGCCTGATCTCGGCGGCGCAGGACCGCGAAGCGGTCTCTTCGATGCCGCGGTACAGCGCGATCAGCTTGCGGCCGGTGTCGGTGAGCTCGCTGCCGCCGCCATGCTCGCCGCCGGTCGCCGTCGTAACCGCGGGCTTCTTCAGCGAGCGGTTCAGCTGATCCAGCAACAACCAGGCGCGCCGATACGACATCTCGATGCGCTTGGCGGCGGCGGTCAGCGAGCCGGTCTCGCCGATCGCCTCGAGCAGCGAAATCTTGCCGGGACCGATGGCGATCTCGCCATCGGTCGTGACGCGAAGCCTGAAGCGTGCTTTCGGCGCGGCCGACGCCGCGGCCTTGTGGCCGGCGCGCTTGGCGACGGCTTTCGCGCTGGGTCGTGGAGTGCTGGACGCCATGGTCGCGCTGCGATTCGATCGGGATGCGATTGTGTGGCCGGCGAGTCGGGCCGGTCCGCTGCGGTGACCGCCCAGGGCTTGAACAGGCCCTTAGCCGCCGCTGCGGCGCAGGTCCATGACCCGCTCGGCCTGCTCGCTGCGCAGCCAGAGCCTGCCGTGGATCCACTGGTCGTCGGTGTCGACGATGCCGCGGAACACGCCTTCGTCGATCGATTCGCCGTCGCTGCCCGGCGTCGCGATGTGCACGTCGACGATGACACGGCGCAACGAGACCGGCCGCGGCGGCAGGCGAACGAGCTCGGGCTTTTTTTTCTTCGGCGGCGGCGCTGACGCAGCCTCTTCGCCGTCGCCTTCAGCATCCGAGGCGGCGCTGGCCGGTGCTGCG
Organism: Burkholderiales bacterium; assembly: GCA_025351025.1. Classification (GTDB taxonomy): domain Bacteria; phylum Pseudomonadota; class Gammaproteobacteria; order Burkholderiales; family Burkholderiaceae_C; genus Schlegelella_A. Next base: position 11,645 of record JANXWR010000074.1, read on the forward strand.
ACGGCAGCCGGGGGCGCCGCGTTGGGCGCGAAGCCTTCGTCGTCGCGCAGGACCTTGCCCTCGCCGCGATAGAAGACGCGGGTCAGGTCGTTGCCGGTGCGCTGCTTCCAGAAATCGCGGTAGTTCTCCCACTGCGGATCGCGCTCGATGTCGAGGGCGCTGCTCGCCATGCGCAAATTGTCGCCGTCCTGGACCAACGTGATGATCATCAGCTCGCCCTCGCGCGAGGTCGGCGCGCCGCGCGCGCCGACGCGGGCGCGCCAGGGGCCCGAGAGAAGGGCGGAGCGCTTCTGCCACCAGCGCCAGGCGCCCCAGCCCGCGAGCGCCAGCACGCCGACGCCGACCAGGCTGAGCACGCCGCGCCGGCCTTCGTCGAAGAGATCCTCGTGCGACGCCGCCAACGCCGGCGCATCGAGCGGCATCGGCGTCGTCGTCGGCTCGTGCAGGGGCACCGGAATCGTGCCCGGCATCGACAGCGGGCGCGGCGTCAGGCCGAGCTCGCTCAGGTCGTCGGCAAGCCGGCCCATGTCGGCGCGCCAGTCGTAGGCGCGCAGCCGCCCCCACTGCAGGTCGCACAACTGGTTGAAGGGGCTCGGCAGCTCGCTCGCCGCGGGCATCGTCGTGACGCCGTCGCAAAGCAGCGGGATGATGTGCGCCTTGGCGGCGAGGCCGGCCGCGAGCTCGTCGCGGGCCGGATCGTCGGCCCGGTCGATGCAGCGCTGGCCGGCGGCGTCGACCGCGCCCAGGTAATTCGGCGTAAGGAGCACGAGCAGGATCGGCGCGTTGCCGAGCGCCGCGGCGATGCCGTCGCGCCAGCGTGAACCGGGCGCCAGGTCTTCCTTGTCGAGAAAGATCTGGTCGTCGCCGAACATTGCGTCGAGGTCGCGCGCCAGCGCCGTTGCCTTGTCGGCGCCGTCGCTGCTCCGGTAGCTGATGAAAACCCGGGAGGTCATGACTGCGGCGAGTCTCGCCGAGGCCGCGCCGCGAGACAAGCGGTTTGCCCCAATGAAAGCGCCGCTGGCTTGGTGCACAGTTGTTTCCTTGCCGCAGCCGGGGAGACGATCAGGTGAACGAACGGAAATCGGTGCTCGTGATCGGCGCCGGAGATTCGACCGGAGGCGCGATCGCGCGGCGCTTCGCCCGGGAGGGCTTCGTCGCCTGCGTCACGCGGCGCACCGCCGACAAGCTCGAACCTCTGGTCGAGTCGATCCGCGCCGCGGGCGGCGAGGCGCACGGCTTTGCCTCCGACGCGCGCAAGGAGGTCGACATCGAGACCCTGGTCGCCCACGTCGAGCGCGAGATCGCGCCGATCGAGGTGGCGGTCTTCAACGTCGGCGCCAATGTCCGCTTCTCGCTTACCGAGACGACCGAACGCGTCTACCGCAAGGTCTGGGAGATGGGCGCGCTCGGCGGCTTCCTGATGGGCCGCGAGGTCGCCCGAGCGATGCTGGCGCGCGGCCACGGCACCATCATCTTCACCGGCGCGACGGCGAGCATGCGCGGCTCGGCGGGCTTTTGCGCCTTTGCCGGCGCCAAGCACGCCTTGCGCGCGCTGGCGCAGAGCATGGCGCGCGAGCTCGGGCCGAAGGGCATCCACGTTGCCCACGTCGTCATCGACGGCGCCATCGACACGCCCTTCATCGCCGAAAACTTCCCCGAGCGCTACGCGAAGAAGGCCGAAGAGGGCATCCTCAGCACCGGGGCGATCGCCGAGAACTACTGGAACCTGCACCGCCAGCCGAGAAGCGCGTGGACGCACGAGCTCGACCTGCGGCCGTGGACCGAGACCTGGTGAGCCCGATGAGCAAAAGCGTCGAATACTTCTTTGATTTCGGCAGCCCGACCTCGTACCTGGCCTGGACCCAGCTGCCGAAGATCGCCGCCGAAACCGGTGCCGAGATCGTCTGGCGGCCGATGCTGCTCGGCGGCGTCTTCAAAGCCACCGGCAACGCCAGCCCGGTGACCGTGCCGGCCAAAGGCCGCTGGATGAACGGCGACATTGCTCGCTGGGCAAAGCGCTACGGTGTGCCATTCCGCTTCAACCCGTACTTTCCGATCAACACGCTGACGCTGATGCGCGGCGCGGCGGGCCTGCAGATGCGACGGCGGGCCGACTTCTTGCGCTATCTGGAGCTCGCGCACCGCAGCATGTGGGAGACGCCGGTGAATCTCGGCGACTCGGCTGTGCTGGCGGCGACGCTGACCGCGGCCGGCTTCGACGCCGAGGCCTTCACGGCGCTGGTCGCCGATCCGGAGGTGAAGGCGCGTCTCGTCGCCAACACGGAAGAGGCAGTCGCCCGGGGCGCCTTCGGAGCACCGACCTTCTTCGTCGGCGAGACGATGTTCTTCGGCCAGGACAGGCTCGAGTTCGTGCACGAGGCGCTCGCGATCTGACGATGCCAAGGACAAGCGGCTAGTGCTTCATCACAGCGGCTAACTGCACCTCGAGCACCTTGACGCGCGTTCCGAGCTCGACCTCGATCTTCATCAAGCGGGCGTTCAGCATCTGCTCCGAGACCATCTTGTCGAGCATCGCCTTCTGTTCCTTCATTTCCGCCGTACGCGCGGCTGTTTCCTTGTCGAGCCGGGACTTGGCCTCGGCATCCGCCCGCATCAGGCGCGCCTTGTATTCGCGGTCCTGGTCTTCCGCCTCGAGCTTGGTCGCCGTCTTGAGGTCCTTCTTCAGCACCATCTGGACGCCGAGCTCCTTGACCGTCGCGGCGAGCGTGTCGAGGCGGGCCTTGATCGCCTTGAGATCGTCGGTCGCGGTCTTCACGGCCTGCGGCAGCGCGACGACGTTCTGCACGGCATTGGCGACGGTCGCGAACGAACGCTCTATGCCGTCGACGCGCTTCGAAAGATCCTTGATCTGCTGTTCGGACTTGTCGGCCATTTCGAGAACCTCTCCTGGTGGCGGCGTGAGTGCCTGAGCGTCGACTCTAGCTGCGTCACAGATCGGTGCGCAGCTTCCAGATCTCGGGGAACAACACGACGTCGAGCATCTTGCGCAGGTAGCTGACGCCGCCGGTGCCACCGGTGCCGCGCTTGAAGCCGATCACGCGCTCGACCGTCGTGACGTGGCGGAAGCGCCAGAGACGAAAGGTGTCCTCCAGGTCGGTCAGCTCCTCGCCGAGCTGGTACAGATCCCAGTGCGCCTCGGAGTTCCGGTAGACGACCAGCCAGGCCTGCTCGACCCCATCGCTAGCCTCGTAGGGCAGCGACCAGTCGCGCTCGAGATGATCGGCAGGCACGGGCAGGCCGCGCCGCGCCAGCAGGCGCAGCGCCTCGTCGTAGAGCGAGGGCGCGTCGAGGGCGGCCTTGACCTGGGCGTGCAGGTCGAGGCGGTGTTCGTGCGGCTTCAGCATCGCCGCGTTCTTGTTGCCGAGGCGGAACTCGATCATCCGGTACTGCCAGCTCTGGAAGCCGCTGCTCGAGGCCAGCGCCGGCCGCATCGCCGAGTACTCCGGCGGCGTCATCGTGGCGAGCACGTCCCAGGCGTGCACCAGCTGCTCCATGATCTTGCTGACGCGGGCCAGCATCTTGAAGGCGCGCTGCAGCTGGTCGCCGGAGACCGCGGCGATCGCCGCCTCGAGCTCGTGCAGCAGGAGCTTCATCCACAGCTCGCTGACCTGGTGCTGGACGATGAAGAGCATCTCGTCGTGCGCCTCGGAGCGGCGCTGCTGGGCGCCGAGCACCGCGTCGAGATGGAGATAGTCGCCGTAGCTCATGTCGCGGCTGAAGTCGACCTTGGCGGCGGCCGCGTCGTCGTCGGGCGGCAGTGGGTTCGGGATCGGCTCGGTCATCAGGTGACGGCCGCGCGGCGGTGAAAGCGCGGCTCGCGCCAGGCGCCACTGGCAAGTACCTCGGCGAGGATGTCGGCGGCGTCCCAGGCATCGATGTAGCGCGTGTAGAGCGGCGTGAAGCCGAAGCGCAGCAGGTGCTGCTCGCCGGTCTCGGCATGGCCAGCGCGAAAGTCGCCGATCAGGCCGCGCTCGATCAGCGCCTGCATGATGGCGTAGCCGTCGGCATGGGCGAAGCTTGCCTGGCTGCCGCGCACGGCAGGGTCGCGCGGCGTCGTCAGCTCGAGCCCTTGGCCGGCGCAAACGGATTCGACCCGTGCGATGAAGAGGTCGGTCAAGGCCTGCGACTTCTCGCGCAAGGCCGCCATGCCGCCCAGCGCGTTCGCCGCGGCGAAGACCTCGAGGCCGCATTGCAGCGCCCTCATGGCGACGATCGGCGGTGTGCCGCAGACGAAGCGGCCAATGCCGGTGGCCGGCCGGTACGCCGGCACGAAGTCGAACGGCGCCGCGTGGCCGAGCCAGCCCGAGAGCGGCTGGCGCAGGCCCTCGCGGTCCATGCGCGCGGTGTGCCGCGGATGCGCCCAGACGAAGGCCGGCGCGCCCGGGCCGCCGTTCAGGTACTTGTAGCCGCAGCCGACCGCGAAGTCGGCATCGGCGACGTGCAGGTCGACCGGCACCGCGCCGGCCGAATGCGCCAGGTCCCAGACCGTCAGCGCGCCGGCGGCATGGGCGATGCGCGTCAGGTCGGCCATGTCGTGCATGCGGCCGCTGCGGTAGTTGACGTGCGTGAGCATGAGCAGGGCGACGCCTTGGTTCAGGTGCTCGGCTAGGTCGGTGGCGTCGACCAGGCGCAGCTTCAGTCCGGCGGCGACTGCGACGCTTTCGGCGATGTAGAGGTCGGTCGGGAAGTTGCTGCGCTCGGAGAGCAACGTCGTGCGCGACGGCGCGTCGGCCTTCTGCAGAGCCGCGGCCGCGCTCAGGGCCTTGAACAGGTTGACCGAGGTCGAGTCGGCGACGCTTATCTCGCCCGGCGGGGTGCCGACGAGCGTGCCGATGCTGTCGCCGATGGCCTGTGCCAGGTCGATCCAGCCGGCGGTGTTCCAGCTGCGGATCAGGCCCTGGCCCCACTCGCCCTCGATCGTCGCGGCGACGCGTGCCGCGGTTCGTCTGGGCAAGGCGCCGAGCGAATTGCCGTCGAGGTAGATCACGCCCTCGGGCAGCACGAACTCGTCGCGCAGCGAGTGCAGCGGGTCGGCCGCGTCGAGGGCCAGCGCTTCCTGCCGGCTCGTCGTCATAGCGGTTGCGACACGGCGCGCGCGGGCTTCGGCGACACTGGCGGGTCGATGCGCTTGCAGTTCTTTTTCATGACGACGGTGACGGTAGCAAAGCTTGGTGCCGCGTGGTGTCGGTTATTTCGGACATGGCCATGAACGCGGGCTATTCCGGAACCCCACTGTCGAAAAAGCTCGGCATCGCCGCCAGCTCGCGGGTCTGCCCGCTGTTCGCCCCGGCCGAATACCGCGAGCTGGTCTCGCCCTGGCCGGAAGGCGCCAGCGTCGTCGCGCGTGCCGACACTCGCGCCGACGTCGTGCACTTGTTCGTGCGCGAGCGTGCCGTGCTCGCGCGCGAGGCGGCGCGCCTGCGCAAGAGCCTGCGAGACGATGCCGTGCTCTGGGTCTCGTGGCCGAAGAAGGCGGCGAAGGTCGCCACCGACATCACCGAGGACGGCATCCGCGAGCTCGTGCTGCCGCTCGGCTGGGTCGACATCAAGGTCTGCGCCGTCGACGCGGTCTGGTCGGCGCTGAAGCTCGTCGTGCGTCGCGAATTGCGCGGCCGGGCGCGCCCGTGAGTACGCCGGCGCGCGTGGCGCCGGCGCCGCTCTCCGCCTCAGCGCGCCTCGGCCTCAGCACCTATTTCGTCACCGTCTGGGGCGCCGGCTTCGTCGTCACGCGCGTTGCGCTCGAGTACGCGGCACCGTTCACCTACATCGGCGTTCGCTACGCCATCGCCTTCGTCGTCGCCATGCTCGCCTTCGGCCTGCGCGCGCGCTGGCCGACGCGGCGGGCCGAGTGGGGCCACATCGCCATCGCCGGGCTGCTCAGCCACGCCGGCTACCTGGGCGGCAGCCACTATGCCCAGCGCTGGGGACTCTCGGCCGGCGTGACGGCGCTGATCCTCGCCTTGCAACCCCTGCTCACGGCGCTGGTCGTGTCGCGCTGGATGCACGAGCGGCTGTCGAAGCTGCAGATGCTCGGCGTGGCGGTCGGGCTCGGCGGCGTTGTGCTGGTCGTCGCGCACCGCGTCGACGGCGCGGCGATCGCGCTGCCGAGCCTGCTCGCGGTGGCCTGGGCGCTGGCCTGCGTCACCGGCGGCACGCTCTACCAGCGGCACTACTGCGCCGCCGTCGATCTGCGCTCGGCCGTGTGCATCCATTTCGCGGTCACGGCCGCGGTGATGCTGCCGCTCGGTGCGCTGTTCGAGGGCTTCGCCATCACCTGGAACGCACAGATCGCCGGCGCCTTGCTCTATCACGTCGTGCCCGCATCGATCGGCGCCTACACCATCCTGCATCTCTTGCTGCGCCGCGGCGAGGCGACTGGCGTGATCAGCCTGCTCTACCTGACGCCGCCGGTCGCGGCGCTGGTCGAGTGGGCGGTGTTCGGCACCGTGCCGACGGCGACGATGTGGCTCGGCATGGCGGTCGCCTGCGTCGGCGTGGCGATGGTCTCGACGAGCCGCGCCTCGCAGTCGAAGACGCCGATCATCGAGGAGCCGTCGTAGCTGCGCTAAGAGGCCTCGTTCGTGCCGCGGACGTTCGTGCGCCGGATGGCCTCGGGCACGGGGCGGCCCCCTCCGCTCATGTCCCCCGAAGGTCGCCTGCGGCGGCCTTCTCCTCCTTTACTTCGCTGCGGGGGCCGCTCCATGCCCGAGGCCA
>JANXWR010000110.1 GCA_025351025.1 Burkholderiales bacterium
GCGCAGCCGCGGTCTGAGCTCGCTGGCTGCCGTGCGCGAAGCCTGCCTGCTGCGCTTTCGGCCGATCCTGATGACGACTCTGGCCGCCGCGCTCGGCGCCTTGCCGCTGGCGATCGGCTTCGGCGACGGCGCCGAGCTGCGCCGGCCGCTCGGCGTGGCCATCATCGGCGGGCTGATTGCCAGCCAGTTGCTCACGCTCTTGACCACGCCGGTGGTCTACCTCCTGGTCGACAAGATGCGCCGACGCGCACCCGACGAGCGCCACCTGAGCCGCGGCGGTGTAGCCCTCGCCGCGAGCGGAGCCGCATGAAGATCCGTCCAGCCCTTGCCGCGCGGTCGTGGTCGCGCGCCGTGCTCGCCATGGCGGGCGCCGCGGCGCTCGCGGCGTGCTCCGTCGGTCCCGCCTACCAGCGTCCGAGCGCGCCCACGTCGCCGGCCTACAAGGAAGCGGCGTCCGGATGGCTGCCTGCGGCGCCGGCCGACGCGCTCGATCGCGGCGACTGGTGGACCCTGTTCGGCGACGCCGAACTGAACCGCCTGGCACCACAGGTTGAGGTCTCGAACCAGAACGTCGCCTTCGCGGTCGCCTCTTATGCGCAGGCGCAGGCCCTGGTCCGCGTGCAGCGCGCGGCCCTCTTCCCTGGCGTGAGCCTGAGCGGAGGTGCGACCCGATCCGGCGGTGGCGATGGCAGCGCCGGCGCGAGGGCCACCGCAAACAACTTTCAGCTCGGCCTCGGCGCGAGCTGGGAGCCCGATGTCTGGGGCCGGCTTCGTCTCGCCGTGAGCGGCGCGCAGGCGAGCGCCCAGGCCAGCGAGGCCGACCTCGCCGCGGCCAGGCTCTCGGCGCAGGCCCTGCTCGCCACCGACTACTTCGCGCTGCGCGAGGCCGATGCCGAAGCGGCGCTGCTGCGCAGCACCGTCGAAGGCTACGAGCGCGCCCTCAAGATCACGCAGAACGGCTACGACGCCGGCATCGTCGCCAAGACCGACGTGCTGCAGGCGCAGACCACGCTGGCCAACGCGCGCGCCGAACTCGCCGCGCTGACCGGCCAGCGGGCTCAGCTCGAGCATGCGATCGCGGTGCTGATCGGCCAGGCGCCCGGCAACTTCAGCCTCGCCCCGGCCGAGTGGACCATGACCGTGCCGGCGGTGCCGCTCGGCGTGCCGTCGACGCTGTTGCAGCGGCGCCCGGACATCGCCTCGGCCGAGCGTTCGGTGGCTGCGGCCAACGCGCAGATCGGCATCCAGCGCTCGGCCTACTTTCCGAGCTTTTCGCTGAGCGGCTCCTACGGCTTTGCCTCGAGCCGCGTCGGCGAACTGTTCAATGCATCGAACAGCCTCTGGTCGATCGGCCTGTCGGTGGCGCAAACGATCTTCGACGCCGGTGCGACGCGAGCGCGCGTCGCCGGTGCCGAGGCCGCGCGCGACGCGTCGATCGCTCACTACCGGCAGACCGTGCTGACCGCTTTCCAGGCGGTCGAAGACCAGCTCAGCACGACCCGGGTTCTGGGCGAGCAGGAAACGCTGCGTCGCCAGGCATCGGCCGCCGCCGATCTGACCGAGCAGCAGCTGCTCAACCGCTATCGCGCCGGCCAGGTCGGCTACACCGACGTGGTGACCGCGCAGGCCTCGGCTCTCAGCGCGCGTCGCACGCTGGTGCAACTGGTCAACAGCAGACAGGCGAGCGCCATCGCCTTGATCCAGGCGCTCGGCGGCGGTTGGCACGCGAGCGACGGGCCGAGTATCGAAACACCCTAGGCGTTTGCGACGCGCGCGCCCCCAGAATGCCCGCTCACCCGAGGGATGAGCGAGCAGGGAGCGATGGAAAAGACCTGGTTGAAGCAGTACCCCGCCGGCGTGCCGGCGGAGATCGACGTGCAGCAGTACCCGTCGCTCGTGGCGCTGCTCGACGAGAGCTTTCGCCGTCACGCCAGCGCGGTGGCCTACAAGTTCATGGGCAAGTCGATCGGCTTCAAGCAGGTCGACGAGGCCTCGGTCGCGTTCGCCGCGTGGTTGCAGGCGCAGGGCCTCGTCAAGGGCGATCGCGTCGCGGTGATGATGCCCAACGTGCCGCAGTATCCGGTCGCCGTCGCCGGCATCCTGCGCGCCGGGCTGGTGGTGGTCAACGTCAACCCGCTCTACACGCCGCGCGAGCTCGAGCATCAGCTTAAGGACTCGGGTGCCAAGGCGATCGTCGTCATCGAGAACTTCGCCTCGGTACTGGCCCAGGTGATGGCGGCGGTGCCGACCAAGCTGGTCGTCATCGCCTCGATGGGCGACATGCTCGGCTTTCCGAAGTCGCTGATCGTCAACTACGTCGTGCGCAACGTGAAGAAGATGGTGCCGGCGTTCGACCTGCCCGGCGCGGTGCGCTTCAACGATGCGCTGTCGGCCGGCCGCGGCAAGACCTTCAAGCCGGCCCAGGTCGGCCCCGACGACATCGCGGTGCTGCAATACACCGGCGGCACGACCGGCGTGAGCAAGGGAGCGGTGCTGCTGCACAGGAACCTCGTCGCCAACATCCTGCAGGCCGAGGCTTGGTACCAGCCGGCCTTGAAGAAGATCCCGAAGGGCGAGCAGGTCGTGACGATCTGCGCCTTGCCGATCTATCACATCTTCGGCTTCAACACGAACATGATGCTGGCCATGCGCATGGGCGGCGCCAACATCCTGATCGCCAATCCGCGCGACCTGCCGGGCGTCTTCAAGGAGCTGCAGGGCGAGAAGTTCCACAGCTTCCCGGCCGTCAACACGCTCTTCAATGCGATGGCCAACCATGCCGACTTCGGCACCGTCGACTGGAGCGGCCTCGTCATCTCGGTGGGCGGCGGCATGGCGGTGCAAAGCGCCACCGCCAAGCTCTGGCTCGAGAAGACGGGTTGCCCGATCGTCGAGGGCTACGGCCTTTCGGAAACCTCGCCCTCGGCAAGCTGCAACCCGGTCGACAGCACCGCCTACAGCGGCAACATCGGCCTGCCGATGCCCAACACCGACATGAAGCTGCTCGACGACGACGGCAACGAGGTGGCACAGGGCGAGCGCGGCGAGATCGCGATCAAGGGCCCGCAGGTGATGGCC
>JANXWR010000111.1 GCA_025351025.1 Burkholderiales bacterium
ACGTAGGCGAAGCCGCCCGCGAAGAAGCCACCGCCGATGCCGCCGAGCACGGCCGACAAGGCGAAGGCGGCGACCTTGACGCGGTAGACATTGATGCCGGCCACGACGGCGGCGAGCTCGTTGTCTCGGATCGCGCGCATCGAGCGACCGAGCGGCGTCTGTGGCAATCGCCAGACGATGTAGCCGATCAGCGCCATCGCCAGCACGCACAGGCAGAGGAAGGCGTGCGCCGACTCGAACATCGCCGGTCGCTTGATGTTGCCGACGCCGTCGGGACCGTGCGTCACCGGAATCCAGTTGACCATGATCAGCGTGACGATCTGCTGGAAGCTGATCGTCACCATCGCCAGGTAGTGGCCGCCGAGGCGCAGCGTCGTCATGCCGAGGAAGACGCCCATCACCAGCGCGACGCCTGCGCCCATCGCCAGCGCGAGCCAGAAATTCAAATGCAGGTCGGCCGTGCCGATTCCTACCGCGTAGGCGCCGAAGCCGAAGAAAGCCGCCTGCGCAAGGTTGATCTGGCCGCACAGGCCGAGCACGATGGTGAGGCCGAACACAGCGATCGAATAGCTCGCGGTCTGCACCAGGATGTGCATCATGTAGTCGGTCAGCGGCACCAGCCCGACCGCGGCGACGACGAGCGCCGACAGCGCTGCGTAGGCGATCGTGCCGGCGAGCCGGCGTGCAGTCGGCGGAGCCACGTCTAGGCCTTCTCGGCGACGCGTTCGCCGAAGATGCCTTGCGGCCGGAAGATCAGGAACGCCACCAGCACCAGAAAGGCGAAGCCGTCCTTGTAGGGCACCGAGATGTAGGCCGCGCCGAAGGTCTCGATGACGCCGAGCGCGAGGCCGCCGATGATGGCGCCCTTGACGTCGCCGAAGCCGCCGATGATGGTCGCGGCGAAGGCCTTGAGCGCGATCGTCGAGCCCATCTGGATCGAGACGAACAGGATGGGCGCGACCAGGATGCCGGCGACGCCACCGAGCAGCGCCGAGTAGACGAAGGTGAGCATGATCATCGTCGCCACCGGGATGCCGAGCAGGGCCGCCATCTCCTTGTCCTGCGAGGTGGCCTGCAGCTTCTTGCCGAGCAGCGTGTGCTCGAAGAACCAGAAGTTGAAGCCGACCAGGATCAGCGTCACAACAATGATCAGCAGGTACTGGCTATCGAGGTAGACCGGGCCGATCTGCAGGCCCGGCGTGTCGAACCAGCCCGACAGCACTTGCGGTTGCGGCCCGTACAGCGCGAGCACCGTGTTCGACAGAAAGATCGAGGCGCCGATGGTTGCGATGATCACCGGCAGGAAGGTGCGGTTGCGCAACGGGTAGTACACGCCAAGGTTGAAGACGGCGCCGAGCAGCGCCATGCCGGCGAGCGCGGCGAGAAAGGCCCAGCCGTAAGGCCACTTCAGGTCGACCGCGAAGACGACCATCAGGTAGGCCGCGACCATCGAGAACTCGCCCTGCGCGAAGTTGACGACGTTGGTGGCGCGAAAGATCAGCACGAAGCCGAGCGCCACCAACGCGTAGACCGCGCCGATGCCCAGGCCGGTGAACAGCAGCTGGAGCGCGAGGTCCATCAGCGCCTCACGACGGGCAATGGGTCGCCGAACCCGGGCCAGGGCCCGATCGAGCGCATGGCCGTGCCGCGCTCAGGACGCCGATTCGATGTGCTTGTCGAAAACGATGGTGCCGTTTTCGTTGCGCACGATGTTGTAGCCGTGCAGGCCGTCGCCGTTGGCGTCGAAGTTGTATTCGCCTTCGGCGCCCGGGTGCTTGCGCACTGCGAGGATGGCTTCGCGGATCGCCCCGGGATCGGTCTTGCCGGCCTTGTTGATGGCCATGCACAGGATCGTCACCGCGTCGTAAGGCCACGACGACTGGTTGTCGGGCGCGGCCTTGGTGATCTCGCGATAGGCCTTGCCGAAAGCCTTGGAGCCGGCGCTCGAATCTTCGGCGTAGTCGGCGACGCCGAAGGTGCCGTAGAGCGCTGGACCGGCGAGCTTTAGCGCCGTGATGTTGACGATCGAGGGCGAGCCGACATAGGGAACCGTCACGCCGAGCTGGCGCAGCTGCCGGGCGAACACGCCGAGGTCGTTCTCGAAGGTGAAGTAGGAGCCGAGAATGTCGGCGCCCGATTGCTTGATCGCCAGCACGACCGGCGTGAAGTCCTGGCTCTGGTTCGAATAGCCCTGGTCGAGCGCGACGCTGGCGCCGTCGATCTTGCCGAGCGCCGCCGTCAACGCCTTGCCGCCGGCCGTGCCGAAGGCGTCGGTGGAATGGACGATCGCCCACTTCTTCTTGCCCAGAGTCTTCACGCCGTATTCGGCGATGACGCTGCCCGAGTACGAATCGTTCGGACGAAAGCGGAACAACCATGGATTGCCCATGTGCGTCAGGGCCGGGTCGGTGCCGCCAATCATCACCGGCTTGCCGACCTTCAGCACATCGGGTGCCATGGCATGAACCTGAGTCGAGCGGATCGAGCCGAGGAAGGCGACGATGTCGGATTGCGAAGCCAGCTTCGAGAACGCGAGCACGACGCCGGGATTGGTGGTCTGGTCGTCCTCGACGATGAGCTCGACCTGCTTGCCGAGCACGCCGCCCGCCTTGTTGACGGCGTCGACCGCCATCTTCGCGCCGATCTGCGCATAGCGCCCCGACTCGGCGGCCGGCCCGGTGACCGGCGCGCACATGCCGATCTTGATCGTCGCGCCCTGCGCGAAGGCGCTGCCGATGAAGCCAGGCGCGGCCAGGCTCGCAGAAACCGCAGTGGAAAACGTACGACGCGAAATGGCCATGAACTGTCTCCGAATTCTGTTCTTGAAAAGCGAAGGCGAGTCTAAGTTGCGGCGATCCGAGACTGCGTGCCAAACCCTCAGGGTTTGCCCGTCGATCGATGTTGGTGCATGACGGCAGCGCACCGATTCGTGCGTTGCCGACAGCTCAGCCTCAACTGGGCTTCAGTTGCCGGTAGACCTCTTGCGAGACCTTCATCAGCGCCTCGCGATCGGCGCCCGCCGAGATCGCGTAGCCGAAGTGGCCTTCGACCCAATAGAAGACGTTGACCGTGCCGTCCTTGCCGAAGCGGAAGGCCGTGTCCTGGCCGCTGACCTCGCGCGTCACGTAGAGCGTGAGGCGCTGGCCATCGGCCGCGCCGTACATGAACTGCGCCACCGGCCCTGTCTCGCCCGGCAGCAAACGGCCGCCGATCAGCTCGTAGCCCAGGCTGCGCAACGACGGTGCATGCACCGCGGTGCCCATGCGCTTGGTGAGCCAGGCGACCAGCGCCTGCCTGGTCGGCGCCGACCTCGACCGGCCGGCGCACCTCGGGGCTGTAGACGACGTGGGCGATGGCGGCGCGATGGGCGAAGCCGATGAGGGCTTCGTCATTCGAGGCCGCCGTGGTCGACGCGGCCATCGCGGCGAGATGAGCCGCATCGGCGTCGATCTTGCCGCGCAGCGACCATGCCGCGCCGGCACTGACGAGCGCGATCAACATGCCAGCGGCAATGCTGCGCCATGGCCAGGACACGGCGCGGGACTGCAGCGGCAGGCGCAGAGGAAGAGGTTCGTCGAGCACCGGCGCAAGCATCGCTCGCAACCACTCGTTCTGCTGTTGCCAGTCGCGCACGCGCTCCAGCTCTTCGGGCCGCGTCGCGAGATATCGCTCGGCCTCGGCGCGGCGCTCCGGCGCGAGCTGGCGGTCGACGGAGGCATGCAGATCGGCCTCGGTGATCGGCGGCGAATTGCCTGCGCCGACGCCCAGGGGTGGTTTCTCGTCCATGGTCATTTCACGCGTTGCATCCGGCCGGCCGTGGGCGCGGCCACGTCTCGTCCCTGCATCTGCTCGCGCAATCGCGCACGGGCGCGGGACAGGCGCGACATCACGGTGCCGATCGGCACACCGATGGCCATGGCGACCTCCCGATAGCTGAGCTCCTCGACACCGACCAGCAGCAGCACCTCGCGCTGCTCGGGCGGCAGCCGTTGCAGCAGTCGATCGAGGTCGCGCAACTCGAGGCCGTCGGTCTGCATCGGCCGTTGCGGCAGCTCGGCCGGTTCGTCGGCCGCGCCTTCTTCCGGCCGGGCCCGCTGCGCGCGCAGCCGGTCGACGAAGTGGTTGTGCATGATGCCGAACATCCAGGCCCGACTCTCGCCGCGCCGTTGCCACATCGAAAACCGCGACCAGGCTCGCTCGAGCGTGTCCTGCACCAGGTCGTCGGCGCGGTCGCGGTCCGACACCAGCCCGTGCGCGTAGCGGCGCAGGCCGGGGCAGGCAACGATCGCGGCTTCGTCCTGGTCGCGCATCCGGCTCAGCGGTTCGATGCGGGGCGGCCTACTTGACGACGTGCCACACGTCCCTGAAGTTGTCGCCCGTCATGTCGCCGGCCTTCTTGTCGGCGGAATAGGTGTAGACGGGCTTGCCCTTGTAGGCCCACTGCTTGCTGCCGTCGTCACGTGTGAGGATGCTGAAGTCGCCTTCGGGCTTGGCGTCGGCGGCGGCCATGGCCGGCGGCCACAACGCCGCACACGGGCCGTTGCAGGCGCTCTTGCCGCTGCCGGCGGCGTCGCGGTCGAAGGTGTAGAGCGTCATGCCGTCGGTATTGACGAGCATGCCGCCGGCCATCCTGGCGGCGGGCTCGGCGTAAGCGAGCGAGGCGAAGGCGGCGGCAAGAGTCAGCGAAAGCGCGGGGAGCAGACGGGTCTTCATGGAGCGGGCCTTTGAGGTGGTGGAGACACGCTGGATGGACGCATGACGGCGTGCATCTATTCCATGGGCCACGAACGATGGCGAGAGTGGCCTGCCCGCGGGAGTCCGCAGAATCGCCTGTAGGCCGCATGAAGCCTGGGCTAGTCGGATGAACCAGATGAATTGCGCCTTTCATGGCTTCGCAAGGGACCGATGGGATCTGTCAAAGGGCGGGGGCGACCGCTATGCCAGACGCCACCTGGGTGAGGAGCTAACTCCCTCCGTCACTGGCAATCGGCGCCAGCGACTTGATGTATTCGGCCATCGCGGCGCGATCGCCTGCGCCGAGCTGCGAGGTGCTGTGCACGACCTCCGACATCGGGCCACCCACCCGGTCGCCATCGGCCGTGAAGCCGGTCATCAGCATTTCGGCGATCTCGGCGGCCGACCACTTCTCCAACCTGGCTTGGGTGATGTTCGGAAAGCCGAGTTGGCCAAAGGCGTTGAGGTTGCCGGACATGCGCTTGTCGGGGACGATGGCGCCAGCCGCATTGCGAGGACTGTGGCATTCGGCGCAATGGGCCGGACCATTGACGAGATAGGCACCGCGATTCCACGACGCCGACTTCGATGGATCAGCCTTGAACGCGATGCCATCGAGGTACAACATCTTCCAGCCACCGACCAGGCGCCGCAGGTTCATGGGGAACGGCACGCCGTCTTCGCGCACCGTGCCCGATACCGGCGGTAGTGACTTGATGTAGGCGAACAGATCGCGCAGATCGTCCGAAGCCATGCGCTGGAAGGAGGTGTACGGGAAAATCGGATACAGGTGCTCGCCCTCGGGCGAGACCCCTTTGGTCAAGGCGGTGACGAACTGCGCCTCGGTCCACCCGCCGATGCCGTCCTTGGCATCGGAAGAGATGTTAGGGGCGTAGAACGTGCCGAACTTGGAAACCAAGCCGAGCCCGCCACCGAGTTTGGTGCCGTCCTCTTGCATCGGAATGGCGTGACACGAGGAGCAGTCGCCGGCCAGGAACATCGTCTTGCCATTGACCAGATCGGGCGTGTGCGGACCCAGTGCACTCGCCGGAACTGTCGCCGGGATCGTCACGAACCAGAACGCGGCAACGCCGAACACCGCGACCGCGACCACAAACAACAAGAATTTACGCAGCATCGGGTGCCTCCTGGAACTTGTCGACCGCCTGGCCGAATTCGTCGTCGATGGTTCTCATGGCCGTCTTCGCTCAGCTCTGGAACGGTGAGTCGACGATCGCGGGCCGCTGCTCGCCCCGCTTGAACGTGACGCTGGTCGTGCCGATCACGGTGCGAAGCTTGTCGGGAGGCACTTTCATCGGTCCGGGCTTGGGTGCGGTGCCCGGCGCCGGCTGCGGGTACGCGGTCGAGAGTGCGGTGTGAAACGTCACGTTGCCCTCGACCTTTTGCATCACCTGATGGATGTGACCGTTGAGCACGGTGACCGAGCCGAAGCGCTTCAAGTGGCCGAGTGCGCGCGCGCCATCGTCGGTGCTCCAGCCCCAGGCTGGGTAGACAGACCACAGAGGGATGTGCGCGAACACGACGATCGGCGTCGAGTCGGCGTGGCCTTTCAGATCGTCTTCGATCCAGGCCAGCTGCTCGGGGCCGAGGACGCCGAGCCCGCCTGCCTTGCCGCCGGGGTTGGCAGTGTCGACCAGCCCCATGAAGCGACCGCCACTGAAGACGTTGACCAGACCCATGAAGTGAACGCCGTTGGCGTCGAAGCTGTACCAGCCGGCGCCTTTGGTGCCACGGCCGTAGCGCTCGCGATAGAGGGTGACGCCCGGATCGAGAACGTCGTGCTCGCCGGGCACGTAGTGCACCTCGAGCTGGGCCCGCGAAATGATTTGCGCGGCGTCATCGAATTCGGCCGGCTTGGACAAGTGCGTGATGTCGCCGGTGTGAATCAGGAACGAGGGTTTCACCGGCATCGCGATGATCCGGTCGATCGCCTCCTCCAGCGTGCCCTTTACGTTCGGGTTCACCGGCTTGGCGAAACCGATGTGGCTGTCGCTGATTTGCAGAAAGCTGAGCGCATTCGTCTCCTGCGCCTTCGCTTCGCCGAGCAGGCCGAGCGAATACGGCACTCCGCCTGCGATCGTCCACAGGACGCCGGTGCCTGCCCACGTCATGCATTCCAGGAGCTTGCGCCGACTGGGGGCGTCCTTGTTGTCGCGTGGTCCGTCTCCATTCTCGAAATGGTTCATTCGCTTCTTCCTGAGGTCCGCCCTGAATACCGGAAGAGCGCGGGTTTTATTCCCACAAGTGAGGCCTGGCGGGAAAAAGATTGCGTCCGAACGGGAGCGTTGCCTGCTGGTCGCCACTCAGTCTTCGAACCGCGACGAGTTCCTGGACAACTCGTGCTGGGCCGAGAGCGGCGAGATCGAGAACTTCGTGTTCGTCGTCGAAGGCTCGATCCCGAACGAGCACTGAGTAGCGAAGGCTACCGGGCCGGGATAGGAACCGACCGAGAAGGTCGGCCAGCCGAGCGAGACGACGGAGGGGGTCGGTCGCCTGGCCCCGAAGGCGCTTGCGGTCCGTGAACTCTGTTCTGGCCCCGGAGGGACTCGAACATCGGCCGGACGGCCGCATGAACCTTGACGATCGTCGATGTGGCTTCGACCCTGTTCCCCTGTCTGTTCCCCGGGGCGTCGACCGTCGGACTTTAGAGCCGGTCGAAAACCCCCGCGGACGAGCCTGCTCAGAGCGCCTAACGAGCCGGCGGATGGCACGACCGGCGCCGTCGGTGCCAATCGCGGCTGTCGGAGATATCGGCGCCGGACCAGCGCACCTGGTTCGGTTCGGACGTCGCGATCACGCGTTGATGCTCTTGGCCGTAGCCCTCGGGCTGAGCATCATCGGTGAAATCATCCATCCGTAGTTCAGTCCAGACGAGTCGGCAGGCGTCTAAATCATCGGCTTTTCAACATTGTCGTTGGTCCTAGTTGGGACCGTCTTACGGATGTTGTCGAAGTATCGGCGAGCCCCGGACTCGCATGCGCCCAACCTGTCTGGATCCGATGCAGTTCTTGAATGCGCTGCAACCTAGGCAAGTACGGGTTGTGGTACCTGTTGCACCTCGATCGTGACGTGCGACAGCATTGGGAACTTGGCAAGCAGGCGACGGTAGTGTTCCGGACAGTTCTTCTCTTGCGCCGTAGCGATTGAGACGATCGCTCCGAGATGCCCTGGACCCAACCGCCAGAGGTGCAGGTCGGTCACTTCGTCGCCTTCCTCTTTGATCGCTCTTCTAATGCCGTCGGCAAGGCGCTTGTCCGGCGACATGTCGAGCAATATGGAGCCAGTGTCTCGTATTAGTCCGTATGACCAACTCGCGATCACGAAGGCCCCAATGATGCCGGCGAGGGGATCCATCCACAACCAGCCGAACGCCCGCGCGAGCAGCAAGCCGATGATCACTGCGACGGAGACCGCTGCATCGGCGGCGACGTGAACGATCGCGGCGCGCATGTTGTTGTCGCGGTGCGCGATGCCTTCAACGTGCTCGTGCTCCTCGAAGGGGACGGAGTATTCGCCGCCGTCCACTCGCAGGAAGGCCGTGAACTCGTGTGGCTCGGGCACCGTCTCGACGCTTTCCAGGACTGCGCCGCGGCGTGACATCGCAAAGACGTGCTGACTGCCATCGGGTCGCACGGTTTGGACCGAGTGGGACATGGCATCGAGGTCGCGGCCCGTCGCCGAACGCACTCGGAACACCGGCGGTACACCATCCTCGAAGACGCTCAGCAACAGCGTGCCGCTAGGCGTCTGGATGCTGCGTTCATCACCTTCCCCGTCGGCGTCACGGCCGTGGCTGTGACCATGATGGTGCGCGCCTTCGCCGAGCAGCCAGGCACTGGCGAGGTTGACTGCCAGACCCAGCACCGCGATCGGGATCGCCTCGGCGAAGTGGATGGGCACTGGCGCGAACCAGCGGCTGACGCCTTCATACCCGATCAAGAGCGCAATCATCGCCAGGACGATCGCGCTCGTGAAGCCGGCGAGGTCACCCAACTTGCCGGTGCCGAACGTAAAGCGAGGGTCGTCCGCATGCTTGCGCGCATAGCTGTAGGCGATCGCGGCGAGAAGGAGCGCGCCCGCATGGGTGCTCATGTGAAGGCCGTCGGCGATCAGGGCAATCGAGCCGAAGAGAAGGCCGCCGACGATCTCGACGGCCATCATGGCGCCGCAGATCGATATCACTGTCCAGGTGCTTCGCTCCGCCTTCTCATGGCCGGCGCCAAGGAAGACGTGGCTGTGGCCGGACGAGGTGGTGGATGCCCAGCGGTCATTCATCGGGTCTATTTGAGGTAGGTACGAACGACATCGAGCAGTTGCTCGGCGGCTTCGGCGTTGAGAGCACCGGGGTGCGTCTTCGGGTCCACAAGGTGGGTGCGCACATGGTCCTCTACGACCTCGGCCATCAGTCCGGCAGTGGCGCCGCGCACGCCCGCGATCAGGTGGAGGACCTTCTCGCAACCAGCCTCGGCTTCGAGCGCACGCTCGATGGCCTCCATTTGGCCTTTCATGCGACGAACCCGCGCCAGCAGCTTTTGCTTTTCTCGGACGGTGTGGGTCATCGGAGAGACATAGGGTGACCCCCTATGTTAACGGACGCACGCTCTCCGCCAATGCTATGCAGACCTATCGATCCAGAGTTCTCGTCGCCCTCAGTCATTCATAGTCGATGACTGGACATAGTTCCGCCGATGGCCAGCAGGCAAGGAGCCGACTCTGAGACGTCCTGCTACCGATGACGGGCTGCGCCTGGCTTCGCGCCACCCTTGGGGACCCTCACCCGCAGCAACAGCCGCTGCGCTTCGTGGCACCAACGGCTACCGGCGCAACCGACGGGTTCGCAACTGCCACCGGGGTGTAGCCGGCTTCCTTGATGGCGTTGCTCAATTGCGCGGAGTCGGCCTCGGTCGGCTCGATGACGACGCGGTGCGTCGCCAGGTCGATGCTCACCTTTGCGTTGGTGTCGGTGGCCTTGACGGCTTTGGTGATGGTGCTGACGCAGTGGCCGCAGGTCATGTCGTTGACTTCGAAGGTGATCATGGTTTCGGTGCTCAAAGTGGTCGAGGAGCATACTGTCGACCTTCCTACCGTGGGAAGGTCAAGGCTGGCCGAAAATTGACCTTGCATGCGAAGTGGTCGCTACGAGAACGCGATTGACCTTCCCAACGTGGGAACCATCAAGATGCCGCATTCGAATCATAGAAGGCCAAAGTCAGGATGAACGAGAACTCAGCTCCCTTCGGCACCACGCTGCAAATTGCAGGGATGACGTGCGCCTCCTGCGTGATGCGTGTCGAGAGGACTCTGAAGTCTGTTTCCGGAGTCACAGACGTCAGTGTCAACTTGGCGACCGAGCAAGCGACGGTCAGCGCCGATGCGTCGGTGAGCACCGCAGCGCTGGTCGCTGCGGTCGGCAAGGCGGGCTACGACGTTGTCACGCGCGAAGTAGTGCTGGAAATTGAGGGCATGACGTGCGCCTCCTGCGCCGGCCGGGTCGAGAAGGCACTGATGAAGGTGCCAGGCGTCTTGTCCGCGTCGGTGAACCTGGCTACCGAGCGAGCGACCGTTCGCGCACTGCCGAGCGTGCCCGCTTCCACACTGCGCGCGGCGGTAGAAAAGGCTGGCTATTCAGCTACCGATGTTCTCGATGCCAGGCCGCAAGACAGGAAGCGATGGCCCGAATGGTGGCCGGTGGTGCTGAGCGCCGTGTTGAGCATCCCTCTGGTCACTCCGATGCTGCTTCAGCTGTTCGGCGTTCACTGGATGCTCGATGGATGGTTGCAACTCGCCCTCGCCACTCCCGTGCAATTCTGGTTGGGCTGGCGCTTCTATCGTGCCGGCTGGAAGGCAGTACGAGCGGGGGCGGGCAACATGGACCTGCTCGTCGCGCTTGGCACGTCGGCGGCGTACGGTCTTTCCGTGTATCTGCTGTTTCGGCACGCCGGTGACGGCATGCCGCATTTGTACTTCGAGGCTTCGGCCGCGGTCATCACTTTGGTATTGCTGGGCAAGTGGCTAGAGGGTCGGGCCAAGCGACAGACTACCGACGCGATCCGGGCACTGAACGCCCTGCGCCCCGCGACCGCTCGGGTACGCCGCGACGGTGCGGATATCGACGTGCCGGTCGAGCAGGTCGCGGTCGGCGACATGGTTCTTGTCCGGCCAGGAGAGCGGGTGGCGATCGACGGCGAAGTCACCGAGGGCTTCAGTCACGTCGACGAGTCGCTCATCACGGGCGAGAGCTTGCCGGTCGCAAAAGGGCCTGGCGACAAGGTGACCGGTG
Source organism: Burkholderiales bacterium (assembly GCA_025351025.1). Classification (GTDB taxonomy): domain Bacteria; phylum Pseudomonadota; class Gammaproteobacteria; order Burkholderiales; family Burkholderiaceae_C; genus Schlegelella_A. The sequence goes on from JANXWR010000111.1 coordinate 11,036, forward strand.
GAGCCATCAACGCCGAAGGCGCCTTGACCGTCAAGACGCTGGCCGTGGGTGCGGAAACGACGCTTGCACGCATCATCCGGATGGTCGAGTCCGCGCAGGCGGCCAAGGCACCCATCCAGCGCATCGTCGATCGCGTTAGCGCCGTTTTCGTCCCCGTCGTGCTCGGCATCGCCTTGCTGACGTTTCTGGGGTGGGTGGCGTTCAATGGGAACTGGGAGCAGGCGGTCATCAATGCGGTGGCCGTGCTCGTCATAGCCTGCCCCTGCGCCCTGGGTCTGGCCACCCCGACCGCCATCATGGCGGGCACCGGTGTTGCGGCACAGCAGGGCATTCTCATCAAGGACGCCGAAGCGCTCGAGGTGGCGCAGTCGGTGACCACGGTGGTGTTCGACAAGACCGGAACCTTGACCGAGGGCCGGCCTTCTCTGGTTGCGGTTCTGCCGACGCCGGGTCAGACGAGAAACGAAATGCTGAGTCTCGCGGCGGCGCTGCAACAAAACAGCGAGCATCCGTTGGCTCATGCGGTCATGGACCAGGTGCGGGACGAAGACATGTCGGTTCCGACCGCCGAGGTACCGAAGGCGTTGCCGGGTCGAGGCGTCGAGGCGACGGTGCGTGGTGAAGTCCTGGTGCTTGGGAGTACCCGGCTACTGCGCGAGCTGGATGTCGATATGAGCGCTCTCGCTGCTGAAGCGGACCGCCTCGAACACGAGGGCCGAACCGTCTCCTGGCTCGTCCGCAAAGGGGACGGCAAAGCGGACCTCCTCGGGCTGATGGCTTTTGGCGACTCGCCGAAAGCCTCTGCGCGGAACGCCATTGCGCGTCTACAAGGCCTGGGCATCGAAACCATCATGCTCACAGGTGACAACCGCGGCAGCGCCGAGATGGTTGCCAGGGCGCTGGGCATCCAGGAATTCCGTGCCGAGGTGCTTCCGGGTGACAAGGCAATCATCGTCCAGGAGTTGCGTGCATCCGGCAAGGTGGTCGCCATGGTGGGCGACGGCATCAACGACGCTCCTGCCCTTGCCGCCGCGGATGTCGGCATCGCCATGTCGACCGGTACAGACGTCGCGATGGCTGCTGCCGGAATCACGCTGATGCGAGGCGATCCGCGGCTCGTCGCCGACTCTCTCGACGTATCTCGTCGCACCTACTCGAAGATCAAGCAGAACCTGGGCTGGGCCTTCGCTTACAACGTGCTCGGAATCCCGCTCGCCGCCTTCGGTCTCCTGAACCCTGTGATCGCCGGGGCAGCCATGGCCTTCAGCAGCGTCAGCGTCGTCTCGAATGCACTTCTGTTGCGCCGCTGGCGGCCCGATGCGAAGGGCGAAGGAACGGACCCTTCCCCGGCGCAGCCCGGGCAGCCGAAACCAGTGCACGTCTGGGAACGCCCATGGAAGGCATGAACATCGGTGAGGCGGCGAAAGCGTCTGGCGTCTCGGCGAAGATGATTCGCCACTACGAGCAGGTGGGTCTGTTGCCCGCGGCAGCTCGGACGGACGCCGGCTATCGGCAGTACGACGGGAGTGAGGTTCACACGTTGCGTTTCATCCGGCAGTCACGCGACCTCGGGTTCTCGATCCCCGAGATCGGCGAGTTGGTGGGTCTCTGGCAAAACCGCCGGCGGCCGAGCCGACAGGTGAAAGCGCTCGCGGAGGCGCATATCAAGGAGCTGGACCAGAAGGCGCAGGAGTTGCTCGCCATGAAAGCCGCGCTGCAGCACCTCGTGCAGTCTTGCCATGGCGATGACCGACCGGAATGTCCGATTTTGGAATCGCTAGCCGGGAGCGGCCCGGAGGCGCCGTTCGACACGACGCAGCCTCCCGCAGGGAGGAACGGAAAACTTCGCGCAGCGACATCCCGAGCAAAAGCAGGCGCACGGTAGCGCAGCTTTGACCTTCCAACCCGCCATGCCTTGGCTCTCCGCTTTGCGCACAGGCGGCCCATCACTTAGACTTTCTCCATGCCTTGTCTCGCTCGCCTCGCCTTGACGTTCTTGCTGGCAATCGCTTTGCCGCTGCAAGGCATGGCTGCGGCGACGATGATCTCCTGCGGCCTGGGGCAGCACGAGCACGATCGCGCCCACGCCGTGTCTCACGATCATCACGGCTTTGCTCATCACGCTAACGCCACCGAGGCGAGTTCGCACGAGACCCATGTCCCTCATTCGCACGACGGCAAGGGCGACCTCGCCAAGGGCACGCTGCACAAGTGCAGCGCGTGCGCTTCCTGCTGCGGGGGTGCGGCAGTCCCGTCTCAAGCCATCGCCTTCGATACGGTCAAGTTGACCGACCGCTTCGCTCCTCTCGTCGCCCGCAGTGTCCCTGCGTACGTGAGCGAAGGTCTAGAGCGACCACCCCGAGCGTTCCTCGCCTGACGCGTTCGTGACGCGGTAGTGCGCCGTTTGCCGGCGCCGCACCGTCGTCCCCGCCGTCCCGTTCCACCGCGCATCGCCGGCCATCGCCGGCGCGTGGAGCATTGCCGAGGACTCTCATGACATCGAAATTCCGCACCGCCGTGTCGGTGACTCTGCTCGTCGCAAGCACAGCTGTTGTCCGCGCCCAGCCGGCAGTCGCTCCTGTATCGGCGGCACCACCCGCCAGCGCCGCCAGCGCATCGGGCATGGGCTACCGCTCGGCCTTCGAGGGCTACCGGGCCTTCAAGGATCAACCCGTCCAGCCATGGCGGGAAGCGAATGATCTCGTCGGACAGATCGGTGGCTGGCAAGCGTATGCCCGGGAGGGACAAGGCGGGCCGCCTGCTGGCAGCGGGCCCGGCGCCTCGGGGCCGTCAAGCGCGCCTTCGATGCCTGGCATGCCCGGCATGCGAATGCCGCCCAGCGCCTCGCCTGCGCCCTCACGCGCAGCTTCCCAGGGCAGCACCGGACACAAGACGCCATGACGAACTCTCCTTCAATGGCGAAAAGACCCTGGACCGGTCGCGCGGCGTTCGCCACCGCCGCGTCGCTCGCGCTCGCAGGCTGCGCCGGTACGCAGATCGACCGGAATTTTTCCGACGTGCAGCAACAGAGTCGTGAGAGCTTGGGCGCCGACGTGAAGTGGCTGACGACCGACGAAGCGCGCCGGCAGGCCCAGGTGGATGTCGATACCTTGCTGGCCCAGCCCCTCGATGGAGACGGCGCCGTGCGGATCGCGCTGGCCTACAGCCCCGCGCTGCAGGCCATGCTGTACGACGCCGCCGCTTCTTCGGCAACGGCGACGCAGTCTGCGCGGCTTCCCAATCCGGTCTTCGCCTTCGAGCGCCTGGCACAAAACGTCGGCGGCATGCAGGAGCTCGAGATCACGCGCAGCTTGAGCATTTCGCTGCTCGATCTGCTGATGTTGCCGGCTCGGCTGCGGCTGGCCGACTACCAGCAGCAACAGGGCAGGATCTCGCTCACGGCAAGCGTCGCACAGGCGGCCGTCGAGGCGCGCCAGGCCTGGGTCAATGCAGTCGCCGCACAGCAGTCTGCGCAATATGCGCAGCAGGTCAAGGCCACCGCCGACGCAAGTGCCGAGATCGCTCGCCGCATGCAGGCTGTCGGCAATTTCAGCAAGGTGCAGCGGGCACGCGAGCAGGCCTTCGCGGCCGATGCCGTGACTCAACTGGCTCGTGCGATGCAAGCAAGGCGGAGCAGCCGGGAAGTTCTGGTGCGCGCCCTAGGGCTGAGCGATCAGCAAGCCGCATCGCTGAAGCTCCCCGACCGGCTGCCCGATCTCCCGGCTGCGCCCCGCGACGAGAGCACCGTCTCGCAGACGGCGATGGGGCAGCGTCTCGATGTTCGCCTGGCCCGCGCCAACCTCGACTTCATCGCTCGCGAGCAGGGACTCACGACCGTGACGAGCTTCGTCAATGCGTTCGAGGTGGGCGTGAAGCAGGACAAGCAGACCGGCCTGCCGCGCCAGAGGGGCTATGACCTGTCGGTGCCGCTGCCTATCTTCGATTTTGGCGAAGCCGCGCGCTCACGTGCCCAGTCGACCTACATGGCCGCCGTCTATCGCACCGCGCAAGTGACGGTCGATGCAGGTTCCCAGGTTCGCGAGAGCTACGGCGCGTATCGGACCGCTTACGACATCTTGAAGCACTACCGCGACGAGATCGTGCCGCTGCGCAAGACCATCGCCGAAGAAAACGTGCTTCGCTACAACGGCATGCTGATCGGCGTCTTCGAGCTGCTCGCCGATTCGCGCGAGCAGATCGGCAGCGTCATCCAGGCGATCGACGCGCAGCGCGACTTTTGGCTCGCCGATGCGGCCTTGCAGGCCGCGCTGATCGGCCGACCGATGAACACGATGTCTGTCCGCAGAACGGAAACCCCATGACAACGAATCGACGCAACTTCCTGCTCGGCGGCGCCGCGACTGCGGTGGCCGCATCGAGCGTCAGCAGGGTCGCGATGGCCGCGTTGCCCGAGCCCGTATCGCAGGCGACGCCCAATACGATGCCGCCGCTCGTGCCGAACACCGGCCGTCACTACAACCCTGTCGTCACGCTGAACGGCTGGACGCTGCCCTGGCGCATGAACAACGGCGTCAAGGAGTTTCATCTTGTCGCCGAGCCGGTGGTGCGCGAGATGGCACCGGGCTTCAAGGCGCATCTGTGGGGCTACAACGGGCAATCGCCCGGACCGACCATCGAAGTCGTCGAAGGCGACCGGGTGCGCATGTTCGTGACCAACAAGCTGCCCGAGCGCACGACGATCCACTGGCACGGGCAGCGCTTGCCGAACGGCATGGACGGCGTGGCCGGGCTGACGCAGCCGGCCATCGAGCCCGGCAAGACTTTCGTCTACGAGTTCATCGCCAGGCGGCCGGGGACCTTCATGTACCACCCGCACGCCGACGAGATGACGCAGATGGCGATGGGAATGATGGGCTTCTGGATCACGCACCCGAAGGTCGCGCACCCGCTCATCGCCGAGGTCGATCGCGACTTCGTCTTCCTGCTCAACGCGTACGACATCGAGCCGGGCGCCTACACGCCCAAGATCATGACGATGCTCGACTTCAACCTGTGGACGTGGAACAGCCGCATCTTTCCGGGCATTGATTCGCTCAACGTGCGGCAGAACGACCGCGTTCGCATCCGCATGGGAAACCTGACGATGACGAACCACCCGATGCATGTTCACGGCCACGAGTTCTTCGTCACGGGGACCGATGGCGGGCCGACGCCGAAATCGACGCGCTGGCCGGAGGTGACCACCGACGTCGCGGTCGGGCAGATGCGCCAGCTCGAGTTCGTCGCCGATGCCGAGGGCGACTGGGCTTTCCACTGCCACAAGAGCCACCACACCATGAACGCCATGGGCCACGCGGTGCCGACCATGATCGGCGTCGAGCATCGTGGCGTCGTCAGCGAGATCAACAAGCTGATCCCGGACTACATGGTGATGGCCGAACGGGGCATGGCCGACATGACGGAAATGGAAATGCCCGTCCCCGACAACACGGCGCGGATGATGGGCGGCGAGGGCCCGTTCGGCTCGGTCGAGATGGGCGGCATGTTCAGCGTCATCAAGGTCCGGGCCGGCCAGAAGCCGGGCGACTTCTCAGACCCGGGTTGGTACAAGCACCCGGCCGGAACCGACGCCTTCGAGTGGACCGGCTCGCTCGCCGAGCCGTCGCGATTCGCTTCGGAAGGCGGCCAGTCGATGCCCGCGCGCAGAAAGCCCGCGCGTGAGATCGAAGTTCGGATTCGCAAACCCACCGGCCACATGGAGCACTGAGTGCCCGGCCTCGTTTTCCCCTGAGAGGAATGATCCGATGAAACCCAGATTCACTGCCACGGTCCTGCTCGCCGGACTCATCGCCGCCGGCCTCGCATTCGCCCACGGCAAGGACGACCATGCGACGAAGGCCGGCGAAGGCCCTGCCCGCGAGCACCACGACAGCGATGCCATCGGCGTCGCCGGCGACGTCGCCAAGGCATCCAGGACGATCAACGTCGACATGAGTGACGCGATGCGCTTCACGCCCTCGAGCCTTGCCATTCGCCAGGGAGAAACAGTCCGCTTCGTCATCAAGAACTCGGGGGCGATCAAACACGAGTTCGTTCTCGGGACCGAGAAGGAGCTCAGGGAGCACTACGAGCTCATGAAGAAGTTCCCCGAGATGGAGCACTCCGATCCGAACATGGTGACGGTCGCTCCCGGCAAGACCGGCGAGGTAGTCTGGCAGTTCACCAAGTCGGGAAAGGTCGATTTCGCGTGCCTGCAGCCTGGCCACTACGACGCCGGCATGAAGGGCGCCGTCCTCGTTGCGGCGGCGAAAGGCCAGAAAAAGACTGACGGTCACGACGACCTCAAGCATTGAGCAGCGCGCTCGACATCTGTCCACGGTCACAGGAGTACCTATGAAATCACTCTTTTCCCTGGCTCTCGCATCCCTGCTTATCGCTGCCGGCACCGCCTCGGCGGCCGACGCCGCCAGCACGCCGGTCTCCGGAGCGCCCGCCATGAAGGCCTCTACCGACATGAGCGAAGGCGAGGTTCGCAAGGTCGACATGGATACGAAGAAGATCACCCTCAGGCACGGCGAGATCAAGAACCTGGGCATGCCCGGCATGACGATGGTCTTCCAAGTCAGCGACCCCGCCATGCTCGACAAGGTGAAAACCGGCGACAAGGTGCGCTTCACGGCCGAGAAGATGAACGGCGCGTTGACCGTGACGAGTATCGAAGCCGCGAAGTGACCGATGCGACATTCGACAGCGCCGGAGCGGCCTCGCTTCAGGGAGCGGCAAACATGAAGCTGCGCATCGCCGCTGCCGCGCTTTTGCTCTTTTTCGGTTCCGCCGCGCGCGCCGGTCTGGTCGAGATCGTGTGGGACGCGAAGCATCGGAACGAGCAGCAGCTGAGCATCGATCCAGGCGGGTTCGCGGAGTTTTGCGGCCGCCTCACCGCCGGGGCCACGGTGCGGTGGCAGTTCGAGGCCAATACGCCCCCCAGCTTCAACATTCACTACCACCAAGGCAAGGCTGTCGTTTTTCCTGCGAAGGAAGAGAACACTCTTCGTTCTGCGGGCACGCTCGACGTCGCGAGCGACCAGGACTATTGCTGGATGTGCTTTCCCGGCAATGTTGCGGCGCGTGTCAAGTGGGTTGTCGCCT
>JANXWR010000149.1 GCA_025351025.1 Burkholderiales bacterium
CCTCGTTCTCGCGCAGCATCGCCGCGGCGCCGTCCATGACGACGCGGCCGCTCTCCAGGATGTAGCCGTAGTCGGCGTAGCGCAGCGCCATGTTGGTGTTCTGCTCGGCCAGGAGAAAGGTCACGCCTTCCTTCTGGTTCAAGTCCTTCACGATCTCGAACACCTCCTCGACGATCTGCGGCGCCAGGCCCATCGACGGCTCGTCGAGCAGCACCATCTTCGGGTTGGCCATCAGGGCGCGGCCGATCGCGCACATCTGCTGCTCGCCGCCCGAGGTGTAGGCGGCCTGCGCGGTACGCCTCTCCTTGAGGCGCGGAAAGTAGCGATAGACCTTGTCGAGCGTCGCCGAGATGGCGGCCTTGCCGTCCTTCCTCGTATAGGCGCCGGTCAGCAGGTTTTCCTCGATCGTCAGGTGGGCGAAGCAGTGCCGACCTTCCATCACCTGGATGACACCGCGCTCGACCATGTCGGAGGTGCTGAGGCGCTCGATGCGCTCGCCGCGCAGCTCGATCGATCCCTTGGTCACTTCTCCGCGCTCGGCGCGCAGCAGATTGCTCACGGCGCGCAGCGTCGTCGTCTTGCCCGCGCCATTGCCGCCGAGCAGCGCCACGACCTTGCCTTCAGGCACCTGCAACGAGACGCCCTTCAGCACCAGGATCACGTGCGAATAGATGACCTCGATGCCGTTGACATCGAGTAGGAGGGGAGAAGGGGTACTCATCGATGATTCACTTTTCGGAGCACCGCGCGCGATGCTTTGAAAAGGGGCCCCGTCGGGGCCCGCCCCTTCCTCTCGGAAGGAGGGGAGCGAAGCGGGGAGGGAGCAATCCTGCAGATCGCAGACCTTAGCCGCGGAGCGGATCAGGTTTGACAGTCTTCCGATGTACGGCGCGTGAGCTTCTTGTCGGACACGTACTTGTCGGCGGCGACCTTCACCATCGGCTTGATGATCTGCTCGTCAGCCTCGTAGAAGTCGGAGGTCATGCCCCACTTCGTTCCGTCCCAGGTCTGGATGCGCGCCCAGGTCGAGCCCATGTGGTCGGCGCACGAAGTCGAGATCGGGCGCAACACGCCGGCGAAGCCGAGCGCGTCGAGCTTCTTCTGGTCGAGCGCCAGGTTCTCGAGGCCCCAGCGCACCTGCTCGCTGGTCATGACCTTGCCCTTGCCGTAGCGCTCCTGGGCGCGGCGCACCGCCTCGACACCGAGCATCTGGATCAGGATGCCGCGCGTGTAGAGGACCGAACCGACTTCCTCGCGCGGTCCGGTGCCCTGGCCCTTGTCGTGCACGTACTTGAGGATGTCCTGGATCACTTTCGGCGCCTGTCCCGAGGGATTGAGCGCCAGCGCGTTGTAGCCCTTGGCGCCTTCGCCGATGTCCTTGACGTCGGGCTCGGCGCCGGCCCACCATACGCCGTACATCTTCTCGCGCGGATAGCCGGTCGCTTGCGCCTCGCGCAGCGCGGTCGAGTTCATGATGCCCCAGCCCCAGAGCAGGACGAAGTCGGGCTTGCTCTGGCGGATCTGCAGCCAGGCCGCCTTCTGCTCGGTGCCGGGCGCCGTCACGGGAATCAGTTGCAGCTCGAAGCCGTTCAGCTTGGCGCGCTCCTGCAGCAGCGGGATCGGCTCCTTGCCGAACGGAGAATCGTGATAGACGAGGGTGACCTTCTTGCCCTTGAGCTTGTCGAACCCGCCTTCCTTCCTCGCGAGGTTCTGGATGATGATGTCGGCGCCCGTCCAGTAGCTGCCCATGATCGGGAAGTTCCACTTGAAGGCGAAGCCGTCCTGCGCCGCCGAGAGGCCGTAGCCGACTGTCAGCAAGGGCATCTTGTCGCCCGGCGCCTTGTCGGTCAGGGCGAAGGTGACGCCGGTCGACTGCGGCTCGAACAGGGCGACGCCCGGACGGCTCTTCAGCCGCTCGTAGCACTCGACGCCGCGCGCCGTGTCGTAGCCGTATTCGCACTCCTCGAACGTCAGCTTGACGCCGTTCACGCCGCCGTCGCGGGCATTGATCATTTTCAGGTAGTCCTGCTTGCCATTGGCCCAGGGCGTGCCGTTGGGTGCATAGGCGCCCGTGCGGTATACGAGCAGCGGGAAGAACTGCTCCTTGGCCTGCGCCAACGCCGCCGGTGACGCGGCGAGCCCCGCCGCCGATAGCAGCGCGGCGAGCAGCAGGCCCTTGAATGTCTTCAGGATCATGGTTGTCTCCACAGATGAAAAGAGCACGCGAAAGGGCGTGAATGAAAACGAGCCATCTCAACGCGAAAAGCGCTGGCTTTCAATCGGTACTTATCAGGCGAAAAAAGAGGCATCTCAGTGCGGGAAAGGCCAAAGCCGAAGCTTTTCCTTGGCCGTCGACCAGAGGCGCGCCAGCCCGTGCGGCTCGACGACGAGAAAGAAGACGATGAGCGAGCCGAAGATCATGAACTCGAGGTGCGTGGCGACCGTCACC
>JANXWR010000574.1 GCA_025351025.1 Burkholderiales bacterium
GGCCGGCAACGAAACCGCCTCCGAGGTGCACGCCGCGGCCGACCAGGTCTCGCCGGCGTCGTTCGCCACCTTCGCGCCGACCACCGGCTCGACGGCGGGCAACGACATCAACATGATCCTCGACATCCCGGTCCAGCTCACCGTCGAGCTGGGGCGGACGCGGATCCCGATCAAGAACATCCTGCAGCTGGCGCAGGGCTCGGTCGTCGAGCTCGAGGCGATGGCCGGTGAGCCGATGGACGTGCTCGTCAACGGCTACCTGATCGCCCAGGGCGAGGTCGTCGTCGTCAACGAGAAGTTCGGCATCCGCCTCACCGACATCGTCACGCCGAGCGAGCGCATGCGCCGTCTCAGCCGCGGCTGATCTCTTCTTTCTCCTTTTCCACGGTCCGACGATGCCGAACGGTCTGAGTTCGCTGCTCTGGTTCTGCGCGATCGTCGCGCTGATTCCGGTCACGCTCTGGTTTCTGAAGCGCACGCCGCTCGGCGGCGGTGGAGGCGCCGGCCTGCTGAAGAGCATCGCCTCGCTGCCGCTCTCGACCTCGCAGCGCATCGTCACGGTCGAGGTCGGCGCCGGCGACGAGCGGCGCTGGCTGGTGCTCGGCGTCACGCCTTCGTCGATCACAACGCTGCATTCGATGACGGCGCAAAGCGTCGAAGCGGCGCCTGGCGCCGTGCCGCATCCCGCGTTCGCGCAGATCATCGGCCGGTTCCGCCGCGCCGACACGAAAGACAGTGATGCCGATTGAGCGCATCGGCCTGGCCGCGCATCGGCGCGAGACCGAGGAGTTGCACGACCACTTCAAGCGCTCGGCGCGCCATCGCGTCGCCTGGCTCATGCTGGTGGCGCTGGTCGCGGTGGCGCTGGTCGTCGCCGCCTTTCCGGCTTCGGCACAGTCGCCCGGCGAAGGCGGCGCGACGCTGCCGCTCCTGATCGGCCAGAGCGCCGGCAGCACCAGCTACTCGGTGCCGGTGCAGACGCTGCTCTTCTTCACCGCGCTCAGCTTCCTGCCCGCGGTGCTGCTGCTCATGACCAGCTTCACCCGCATCGTCATCGTGCTGAGCCTCTTGCGCCAGGCACTCGGCACGCAGGCGGCGCCGCCGAACCAGGTCGTCATCGGCCTCAGCCTCTTTCTCACCTTCTTCGTCATGGGTCCGACCCTCGACAAGGTCTATGCCGATGCCTACCAGCCCTACGCCTCGAACAAGATCGCCTTCGAAGAGGCGCTGAAGCGCGGCGAGAGCCCGGTGCGCGAGTTCATGATGAAGCAGACGCGCCAGGCCGACGTGATGCTGTTCGCCAAGCTGGCGCGCATCGACCCTTCGGTGAAGACCGCCGACGTGCCGTTCAAGGTGCTGGTGCCGGCCTTCGTGACGAGCGAGCTGAAGAGCGCCTTCCAGATCGGCTTCCTGGTCTTCCTGCCCTTTCTCATCATCGACATGATCGTCGCCAGCGTGCTGATGTCGCTCGGCATGATGATGCTGTCGCCGGTGCTCATCGCCCTGCCGTTCAAGCTCATGCTGTTCGTGCTCGCCGACGGCTGGAACCTCTTGCTCGGCTCGCTCGCTGCGAGCTTCGTCACGTGACAGACGCGCACGCGCTTCTGTCATCCTGAGCAAAGCGAAGGATCTCTCCTCATGGACAGCCAACAGGTCTTCACCTACGGCCAGCAGAGCCTCTACATCATGCTCATGGTCGCGGCACCGCTGCTCCTGACGGTGCTGGCGGTCGGCCTGGTCGTCAGCGTCTTTCAGGCAGCGACGCAGATCCACGAATCGACGCTGTCGTTCGTGCCCAAGATCGTCGCCGCGGTCGCCGTGCTTGCCGTCGCCGGTCCATGGATGCTGACGACGCTGGTCGAGTTCGTGCAACGCACGTTGCAGGCGATCCCCAGCGTCGTCGGCTGACATGACGACGCGGCGCGCGAGGGCCTCGGGCGTGGGGTGGCCCCGCAGCGAAGCAAAGGAGGAGAAGGTCGCCGCAGGCGACCTTCGGGGGACATGAGCGGAGGGGCCCACCCCGTGGCCGAGGCCGTCCGACGGCAAACCCGCGCGCGAACATGCTGACCTTCACCGAAGCCCAGGTCCTCGCCTGGGTCACGCCGATCCTCTGGCCGTTCATCCGCGTCCTGGCGCTGTTCGGATCCTTGCCGATCATTGCCCAGCGCAGCGTGCCGCTGCGGTTGCGCATCGGCCTCGCCTTCCTGGTCGCCTTCTGCGCGCAGGCGACGATTCCAGCGATCGAGCCGATCGAGCTGGCCTCGGCGGCCGGCTTTCTCGCCGTCATCCAGCAGGTGCTGATCGGCGTCTCGCTCGGCTTCGCGGTGCGCATCGTCTTCACCGCGGTAGAGTTCGCCGGCGAGATCATCGGCCTGCAGATGGGCCTCAACTTCGCCGCCTTCTTCAACCCGATGACGGCGAGCGAGGACACCGCCGTGAGCCGATTCTTCGGCGTCGCCGTGTCGTGGCTGTTCATCGTCATGGGCGGGCACCTGATGTTGATCGGCGCCGTCGTGCAGAGCTTCACCGCGTTTCCCGTTTCGAGCGAGCCCTTCGCCTTCCTGCGCGCGATCGAACCGCAGCGCTGGGGCGCCGAGATCTTCAGCCTCGGCCTCTGGATCGCCCTGCCGCTGGTGGCGATGCTGCTGTTCGCCAACCTGGTGCTCGGCATCATCTCGCGCGTTGCGCAGCAGATGAACATCTTCGCGATCGGCTTTCCGATCACGCTCGGCGTCGGCCTCGTCGGCGTGCTGCTGACGCTGCCGATGATGCAGGTGCCGTTCACGATGGCGCTCGAGAGAATGCTCGCCCACTTCCAGTAGCGAGGTGTCGCCGGGGCCTGCCGCGACGCGGCTGCGCACCATCTTGCGGCGGCGCACCATCCCGGGTTTAACCGAAGTGCGGGTGCGACTCCGCGACCTATAGTGCCGGGCAAAAGTGAACGACCGTTCGCTTCGCTGCGTACA
>JANXWR010000271.1 GCA_025351025.1 Burkholderiales bacterium
CTGGGCGACATCGCAGTGGTGACGACCTACGACGACTATGGAGACGTGGACAGCGGCGTCAAGTTCCCGATGCGCATCCGCCAGACGATGGGCGGCTACCCGGTGCTCGACCTCGCCGTGAAGGAGGTGCAGGTCAACCCGCCGCTGGCGATGCCTGTGCCCGACGCGGCGCGCAACACGGCCGAGCGCGTCACCTCCGAGAAGGTGGCCGAGGGCGTGTGGTTCATCGCCGGCGGCTCGCACAACAGCGTGCTGATCGAGCTGCAGGACCAGCTCGTGCTGGTGGAGACGCCCCTCAACGACGCGCGCACTTTAGCCGTGATCGACCATGCGAAAGGCCTCGTGCCCGGCAAGCCGATCCGCACCGTGATCAACACCCACCAGCACTTCGACCATGCCGGTGGCGTGCGCACCGCAGTGGCCGAAGGCGCGACCATCGTCACCCATATCGACAACGTCGCGTACTACGAGCGCGTGTTCGCGCAGGCCAACCGCATCCGCCCCGACGCGATGGCGCGCGCCGGCAAGAAGCCGTTGTTCAGGGCGGTGGGCGACGCGTCGCGCCCGATCGAACTGCACCGCACCGCGGGCGGCCCGCACAGCGACAGCCTGCTGATGGTCTACTTGCCGAAGGAGAAGCTGCTGATCGAGGCCGATTCGTATACCCCGCCGCCGCCGAACACGCCGCCGCCGGCCGTGGCCAATGCGAACAACGTCAACCTGGTCGAGAACATCGAGCGGCTGCAGTTATCGGTGGAGCGGATATTGCCGCTGCATGGGAGGGTGGTGCCGGTGTCGGAGTTGTATGTGGCGACGGGGAGGACGCCGCGTTGACGCCGACGCCTTGCACGCCGCAAAGCCCCACTCATGCCGAAGCACGCAACCCCGCCTTCAGCGCCTCCCAGGCGGCGGAGAGCTTGGCCTGATCCTGCTTGATTCCCTGCTTCAGCGCGTCAAGTTGCTGCTTTGCCGCCAGGATGCGGGCGCGGGTGTCGCTGCCTGACGGTGCGCTTGCCAGCCGGCCGTTCAGGCACGATTCGTAGGCCGCGTTTGCGACGAGCAGGCCACCGGTGCCAAGCGCCGCAAGCGCCGCCCCGCCGCAGGCGACCGGGATGGCCGCACCGCTCGCTGTGCCGGCGCTCAGGGTCTCTGCGGCCAGCCCGGTGGTCAGCGCGGCGGTCCCCAGCACGATCGACCGAACGCGGCCACCATGGCCACTGCCTCCAACTTGCAGCCTTCGCAATCGTCACAGCTCGCGCCGGCGTAGTGCTCGAGGTCGGCGCCGAGCTGCTTTGCGGCGACTAGCGTCGTGTTCACCAGATCGGCGAGCGCGGCTTGGGGCGGCGGGGTGTCGGGGGTGGCGCTCGTCGTCATCGCCTTGTGGCCTTTTCCCTTCTCTCCGCCCGTCTTTGCGGCCGGCCCGGCATGCTCGGGATGGGCGCGCAGATACATCGTTCGCGTGTTGGCCAGCACGATGCCCTTGGCGGTGTCGTAGACCTCGCCGTGCTTCTTGCAGACGACGATGTTCTTCGGCGCGTGTGGCAGCTTGCCGGGGTCGGGCTGGCAGCCGTCGAACGGGCGGCCGATCCAGTAGATCTTGTGATAGTCCTCGATCGAGGCCGCGACCTCGGTGCCGGCACCGGGGTCTACCACGTGGCCGTGCACGGTGCACAGCACGTGGTTCTGCGGCCCGTCTACCTGGTTGGGCACCGGCTTGCAGGTGCGCAGGTCGATCTTCTTCGGCGCGGTGGGAGGCTGCACCGGCGGTATGTCGGGCACGCCCTGGGCCAGCACGAAGCCGACGCTCTCGTCGTTGCTGCTGTCCTGGTACGAATAGGGCGGCGAGGGATCGACGTAGCAATGCGGCACGAGCTTGCGCCGAAGAAGCTGAAGCCGAGGCTGACGTGCACCGCGGCACCGGAGGGGTCGATGCCCTTGTAGTTGAAGGTAAATTTCTGATCGATGTCCTGGCCAGCCGCGTCGGCGGTGGTGAACTTCTCCGAGCCCGTGAAATCGGCGCCCGGCGCGAGGTCGCTGTTCGGCTCCTTGATGAAGGTCACTTCCGACTTGCTGTTCCAGGTCGAGCCGTTGAAGGCGAGCGGAATCCCCGTCTGGTTGCGGATCTGCAGCGCGACCGTCTTGCTGGCGGGGTCGTCGGTTGCGGGCTGCTGTGGCTTCGGCGCGTCGACCGCCATGAACTGGAAGGTGATGTGCCCGGCGGCACCGGCGTCGCGCTCGAGCCCGAAGCGCGCAGCGGCGGAAGCAGGGGTCACGGTGGCCACCGCGCTCTGCGCCGAGGCGCCGGCCTCGCGCATCCAAGCCGATCCGCCCCGACGCGACGGCGTGCGAGGGCAAGAAGCCTTTGTTCCAGGCGGTGGGCGACAAGCTTGCGATCGGCGCCGCCGCGCGCCCAATCGGGCTGCACTGCGCCAAGCGGCCCGCGCTGCGACAGCCTGCCAATGGTCTTAGATGAGCATCGGCCCGCGCCTACTCAACGCCCGGGAAGGCCGTGCGCATGTGTTCGGCAGTGGCTGCTTTCGACCATAGCTGTCTGTCACGGCGAAGAGTTGAGCGACTGCTTGCAGCGGTTGCTGTCACCCGAGAATGCTGGACGATCGGTGTCGGTTCATTCCGGTCGTTGAGGTGCGAGCGTCAGCTCAGGGCCAGCGACCGGTTTCAAAAGTACGGCAGACGTCGAGCATCCATAGGGACGCAGGCCGCCTAGAGGGCGGTTGAATGTCTGTCGCTCACGATGCCGAACTCACACCTACCCGTTGCTGACATTCGCTCATCAAAATGGGCAGGCCCGAACGCCGTCGTTGGCGCACCGGCCCTCGATTGCGGCGCTTCGCGGCTCTCGCAGCGCTGCGCCTCCGTCTCGGCGAGCGTCAGCTGTTCTGCGGCGAGGTCCGGGCGTCCGAGCTCGAAGTGGCAGCGGGCGAGAGAGAGTCGACCCATCGCTGCGTAGATCACCCAGCCGATTTCTTCGGCCCGTCCTGTGCTGGCCTCAAAGAAAGCGACCGCCTGGGCATGCCGCCCGGTGCGCAGCTCCAGATTGCCCAGAGTTTCGAGGATCGAATTTTCCGGCCGGCGCAGGCCGCGCGCCCGTGCCAGCGCGAGCCCCTCGTTCAAGGTGACGCGGGCCTGGGCAAAGTCTTCCGCCGCCTGCTCGATGATGGCGCGCAAGGTCAGCATCTGCACTTCCATTTGCTGCAAGCCGGCGGTGTCTTTAGCCTGCATCGCTTCGCGCACTCTCTCGACGGCGCGTCGCGCATGCTCGAATGCCTCGGCGATCCGCCCCTTGGTGTATTCGCTGTACGCGATCTGCCCAAGTGCGAGCGCGCCGGCCGAGGCGTTGCCCGAGCGCGCCGCCATCGCGACCGCCTGCGTCGCCAGCTCGAACGCCAGCGTCTCGTCGGCACGCCGCGAGGCTAGCAGGGCGCGCGACACCAGCACGTCGGCGCGCAGCGCATCGTCGTCTAGTGCGTCGGCGATTTCGCCGCGCCGCTCGAGCGCCGTCTCCTGCAGCGCGCGCTGGCCGCGCAGGTCAGCGACGTTCTGCTGGTAGCGGAACAGCAGTTCGCGCTGGCGCGGATCGGTGGCCGCCGGATTGCGCAACGCACGTTCGATGTATTCGAGCGCAGCCTGATTGGCGAACCGCGCTGCGCGTCGTCGGCGGCGCGCACGAAGTAGTCGAGCGCGCGAACGAGATCGCCGGCCTTTTCGTAGTGGTCGCCGGTGATGGCCAGATATTCTGCCGGGCGGTCGCCGAGCCGCTCGGCGAGCCACTGCGCCGCGGCGGCGTGGCCGGCACGCCGCGCCGGCTTGAGGACGGTGTCGTAGGTGACCTGCTGCAGCAGGTGATGATGGAAAGCCTCTTCCGGCGTGTCTTCGAAAGCACTGCGCTCGCGCTGATGGATGAGCGCGCGCCGCTGCAGCGCAGGCACAGCCGACGGCGCCTGCGGGTCGATCGCCGCGAGGGCACGATCCCAGAACACATGACCGACGATGCTCGCCTGCTGCAGCGCCAGTCGATCGGCCGGGGGCAAGGTATCGAGCCGCGCTTGCAGCACGCCGACCAGCGTGGTCGGAACGCGGGCCAGGCGCAGCCGCTCGGGCAGCACCCGCCATACGTCGCCCTCGACGTGGATCACGCCGTCGTCGAGGAACATGCGCACCAGCTCCTCCATGTAGAAGGGATTGCCGTCCGACTGGCCGACGAGCAGCGCGCGCAGCGCCGCGGCATCGTCGACGACGCGGCCCAGCAGGGCATTCGCGAGCTGCTCGCCGTTCGCGCGATCGAGCCCGTCGAGCAGCAGCCTCGCCTCGCCTGCGTCCCCTTGGCCCCACGCCGGGCGCCGCTCGAGCAACTCCGGCCGTGCCGTCGCGATGCTCAGCAAGGGCAGCGCCGCGCTGCCCTCCATGAGGCCGGCGAAGAAGTCGAGCGATTCGTCGTCGGCCCAGTGCAAGTCCTCGAGCAGCACGGCGATCGCGGCACCATCCGCCGCCAGGCCGCGGAGATAGTCGTGCAGCGCCGCGAACGCCAGCTTGCGCAGCAAGCGCGGCTCGAGCCCGCGCACGTGCGGGCTGGCCGAGAAGTCCAGGCCGATGATCTGCCCAATGAGATGCGTCTTCGCCTCGGCCCGGTCGCCTACCCAGGGGGTGAGGCCGTCGACGAGCTTGCGCTTGGCCTGCTCACTGCCTTCGCTGTCGGCGATCTGCAGCCGCCACGCGAGGAGGTCGTGCAGCATGCCGTAGGGTTGCAGGCGCGAGTTAGGGAGAGCGCGCCCGAGCAGCAGCCAGAAGCGCTCGGCATGGATCTCGAGCGCGTCCTGCAATTCGTGCAGCAGTCGGCTCTTGCCCAGCCCGGACTCGCCGACGATCGTGAACGAACGCGGCGCGCGCCGTGCGACGACGTCGTCGACCATCGCGACAAGGCGCGCCAGCTCGGCGTCGCGGCCCACCATCGGTGGCAGCACGCCCTCGATGCCGCGTGAGGGAACCCGAAACGCGCGCGGCTTTTCGCGTTGCACGAGGTAGGTCACAAGCGTCTCGTCGCGGCCTTTCACCGCGAGTAGCGGTTGCGCCACGACGTCGAAGACGCCGCGAACCAGCAGCCAGGTGTCCTGGCTGATGCGCAGCGCGCCGGCCGGCGCGGTCTGTTCCATGCGCGCGGCGACGTTGACAGTGAAGCCGCGGATGGTCGACTCCTCATCGACGCCACCGCCAAGCAGCACCGGCCCGGTATGGACGCCGATGCGAACGTCGCAGCCGTCCTGGCCGTGTTCGCGCTGCACGCGCTCGCCGAGGGCGCGGCCTTGGTCGAGCAGTTCGAGGCCGCAGCGCACGGCGCGCTCGCTGTCATCCTCGCGCGCCTGCTCGGCGCCGAACGCCGCCAGCAGGTTGTCGCCCGCGTACTGCAACACCTTGCCGCCGTGCGCACTGACGACCGCGGTGCAGCGTTCGAGGACGTCGTCGACCACAGCGTGCACCTCCTCGGGATCGAGATGCTGGCTGAGCGCGGTCGAGCCGACGATGTCAAGGAACAGAACCGTCACCTGTCGCAAGACCTGCTCGGGCGGCGCGCCAGGCACCGGATGCGCCAGCCGCACGAGCTGCTCGCGCATCGGCGCGAGCGCGGTGTCGACGACCGCATCGCCGAGCAGGGCGCGTTGTCCTTGCAGCGCGGCAATCGCCGCTTCCAGCGCTGCGCGTTCGCTCACGCGCCGCTCCTTGCTCTCATCGATCGCTCCCTTTGTGTCGGACCGAGTTCAGGTCGACTTACGATGTCGACATCGATCCCGGCTGACGTGGTTGTACCGCGTCGGAGCCGACGCGGTTCCTTTTTACGCCTCGCATCGAGCCGCGATGCTCGAACTCCTCTGCACGCCTCGCGGCGGCCGGGCCCGCGCGTGCCGGTGCAGGCGCTCACGAACGGCAACGAGATTTTGGGGCCGGCGCGTCCCCGAACGGTCGGTCTTCACGAGCTTGAGCGACGGCTCGGGGTCGGTAGTTACCTGCCCGACTGGCTGGTCCGATCGAGGAGTTCTCGCAGCTCTTTCCCGCGGTGACCTACACCATCGCCTCGTTCGCGCCGATGGAGGTCGTGTCGCAGCTGCAGTCGGGGCGCGCCGACGTCGGCCTCACCTTCGTCGGCCGCCTGCCCGCCGGCGTCGAGGCCGTGGCTCTCGCCGCGCTGCCGGCGGGCGTGGTGATGGGCGCCGGCCATCCCCTCGCCGCCAAGGCCGTGATCAGCCTGGCCGAGTGCGCCGAGCAACCGTTCCTGCGCCTGCTCGGCCAGCCGCCGATCGGCAGCGCGGTGTCGCGCGAGTTCGCGCAGTTCTGGGACGAGCTCGAGCCCGTCGTCACCTGCAACTGGACGACCATGGTCAAGCGGCTGATCATCGCCGGCAAGGGCATCTCGTTCTTCTCGAAGATCGCCTTCATCGACGAGCTGGCCAAGGGCGACGTCGTCTGGCGGCCGTTCGACCTGCCGGATCTGAACCAGCTCAAGGTCGGCAACCTGGTGCCGAGCCAGCGCGCCCTGCCGCACGTCACGCAGACCTTCGTCGAGCGGCTGACGCGGCGTTTGAAGCAGCTGGAAAGCGTGGCCGCGACCTTGTGATACAAGCCGCGCAAGAATCTCCGGCATGACGCCATCGCCCACCTTCCTCGACCGACTGCCGAAAGCGCTCGCCTTCGACGTCTTCGGCACCGTCGTCGACTGGCATGGCGGCATCGCCCGCGAAGCGGCGGCGCTGGCGTCGCGGCACGGCATCGCCAGTGACTGGCCGGCCTTCGCCAACGACTGGCGCGCCGGCTACATGCCGGCGATGGACAAGGTGCGGCGCGGCGAGCTGCCCTGGACGCACATCGACACGCTGCATCGCATGATCCTCGACGCCGTCGCGCCGCGGCACGGCCTCGACGGGCTGAGCGACGCCGAGCGCGATCACCTGAACCGCGCCTGGCATCGCCTGCCGCCCTGGCCCGACAGCGTGCCCGGCCTGCTGCGCCTGAAGCGGCGCTTCGTCATCACGACGCTCTCGAACGGCAACTTCTCGCTGCTCACCGAGATGGCCCGGCACGGCGGCCTGCCGTGGGACTGCATCATGTCGGCCGAACTGTTCGGCCACTACAAGCCCGACCCCGAGGTGTACCTCGGCTGCGCGCGGCTGCTCGACCTCGCGCCGGCCGAGCTGATGATGGTCGCCTGCCACCCGGGCGACCTGCGCGCGGCGCGCGCCAACGGCCTGCGCACGGCCTATGTGCGCCGGCCGCTCGAGCGCGGCGCGTCGACCCTGCTGCCGGCCATCGAGGACGGCGAGTTCGACGTCGTCGCCAGCGACTTCGAGCAGCTCGCCGATCGCCTCGAGGCGGCCTGAGACGCGCCGCCCAGCCCGTGGCCACCGAGCCGGCCGCGCCACGGCCGCTGTCGTTCCTGAAGGCCGCCGACCTGCGCGGCCTGGCCCGGCTCGGCGTCGAGGGCGTCGTCGGCGTCGCCGACCTGGTCGAGGCGATGCACCACACGATCGCCTCGCGCCCCGGCGTCGTCGGGGCCGGGCCCGTCGGCAAAACGTCGGGCGTGACCGGCTTCATCTATGGCGCCGTGCGCGGCACGACGCGCGTCATTGGCAAGGGGCTCGACCTGGTGCTGGCAGCCGTGCCGCGCGCTACCGGCAGCCCGTCGCCGCGACGCGAGGCCTTCATCGCGGCGCTGAACGGCGTCTGGGGCGACCACCTGGCCGCCACCGGCAATCCGCTTGCGATCCCGATGTCGCTCCGCGTCGGCGGCCACCCGTACGCGAAGGCGCTGAAGGAGCCGGCCGGCAAGCTCGTCGTTCTCGTGCACGGCCTGGCGATGAACGATCTGCAATGGCAGCGCCGCGGCCACGACCACGGCCAGGCGCTGGCCCGCGACCTCGGCTTCACGCCGGTCTATCTGCATTACAACAGCGGCCGCCACGTCTCCGAGAACGGCCGCGAATTCGCCGCGCTGCTCGACGATCTGATCGCGAGCTGGCCGGTGCCGGTGCGCGAGCTCGTCATCGTCGGCCACAGCATGGGCGGCCTGGTCGCGCGCAGCGCCTGCCTGGCGGGCGCGGGGCAGCGCTGGCGGGCCGTGCTGACGAAGCTCGTCTTCCTCGGCACGCCGCACCATGGCGCGCCCCACGAACGCGGCGGCCGGCGCCTCGACGTGTTTCTCGGCCTCAGCCCCTACGTCGCCCCGTTCGCCCGCCTGGGCAAGACGCGCAGCGCCGGCATCACCGACCTGCGCTTCGGCAACGTGCAGGACGCCGACTGGCAGCACCGCGAGCGCCATGCGCAAGCGCATGACGACCGCGTGCCTTCGCCGCTGCCCCGGGGCGTGCGCTGCTACGTCGTCGCCGCGATGAGGAGCGCCGATCCCGGCGTCGCTTCCGGTGCCGGCGACGGCCTGGTGCCGCTTGCCAGCGCCCTCGGCGACCATCCCGTCGCGGCGATGTCGCTGAAAGTGCCCAAGCCTTACCGCCTGGTCGTGACCTCGGCGAATCACTGGGACCTGCTCGACCGCGCCGACGTCTACGCCAAGCTCCGCGAGTGGCTCGAAACGCGGTGATCTGACTTTCAATCCGCCGGCCTGGATGGAGGCGGTGGCGTAGCATCCGGCGATGACAAAGCACCCGTTCGCCGTTCGAGCCGCCCTTCTCGCCCCCTTCGTCGCCTTGCTTGCGTACGCGTTGCCGGCGCAGGCGGCCGACCTCGCCAATCCCGGCTAGTACGAGTGGACGATGAAGACCAACGACGAACCGGTGCGGACGATCAAGACCTGCATGACGCCGGAGATGGCGAAGATGTTCAACGGCGATTCGCGCTCCGGTCGCGAAGCCGCGGATAAGGCCGACCGGGGCCGCTGCGCGATCCAGGCCTACGAGATCGCCGGCAACAAGGTGACCTATCGCATCACCTGCGGCGACCGGCTCATGGAGAGCACGACGACCTTTCACGGCGACTCGTCCGAGGGCGACCTCACCACGACGCGGACCGCCGAGGGCGTGAAGCGCGTCGATCACACGCACACCACCGCCAAGCGCGTGGGCGCCTGCAAGTAGGCAGGACTTGCCGCCGCGTTTGCGGCGTGTCGGGCGTCAGTCCTGCGTGCGCCCGGCGAGCAGTCGCACGGCGACGTAGGTCATCACCGGCACGCCCTCGTTTCGGAAGACCTCGATCTGCGAAGTCACGACGGCACGTCCGTGCTTCGAGGTCGGCTTGATTCCCGTCACCTCGACGGTCGCGCCGATCGTGTCGCCGACCCGTACCGGCCCGTGGATGCGCTGCGTCAGCTCCAGCAGCGCCAGGCCCGTGCCCTGGATCATCGTCTGCAGGATGAAGCCTTCGACCAGGCAATAGGTCAGCGCCGCCGGGACGGGCCGGCCCTGGATGGCGCCGCCCTCGAAGGTCGCGTCGATGAAGATGGCCTCCAGCATCCCGGTCACGCCGATGAAGTTGACGAGATCGGCCTCGGTCACGGTGCGCCGGAAGGTGCGAAAGCGCTGGCCCACGGCGAGGTCCTGCCAGACATGGCCCTGCCCGAGCCGGGGCAATGAAGGCTCGTCGTCGGTCATCGCGCGCTCCTGGTTTGTATGGCATCGATATCGGCGGTAGCGACGCCGGCCTTGCGCAAGACATCGCGCGTGTCCTGGCCGAGGCGCGGCGGCATCGAGACCGCGCCGCGCGCGCCGTCGAAGCCGACCGGCGGGCCGACGAAGCGGAGGCGCCCCATCGCCGCGTCGTCGAGATGATGGAAGAAGCCGTTGGCCGCGAGCTGTGGATCGTCGACGAGATCGGCAAGCGCGGCGATCGGCGCGGCCGGAATCTCGAGCCGGTCGCAGGTCGCGATCCAGTGCGAGGTGCTGCCGGCAGCGACATGGCCAGCGGCAATCTCGAGCAGCTCGCGAATATGCCGGGTCCGATTCGCGATCCCGTCGAAGCGGGGATCCGCGTTGAGATCCGGTCGGCCGACTTCGTCGAAGAACCGGCGCCAGTGCGCGTCGGTATACGGCGTCATGCAAATCAGGCCGTCCGTCGTGCGATAGGGCCGGCGCCACGATGTCAGCACGCGCGGATAGCCGGGCTCGGCGAGCGGCGGGTCGAAGTGCTGTCCGTACAGGTGCTCGACGAGGTTGAACGCGACCATGGCCTCGAACATCGGCACCTCGACGAAGCCGCCTCGGCCGGTGCGCTCGCGTGCGAAGAGGGCGGCCAGGATGGCGTGGGCGGCGATCTGGGCGCAGGTCTTGTCGGCGGCGATGGTCGGCAGGTAGCGCGCCTCGCCCGATTGGCGCTCCATGAGGGCGACCAGGCCCGACATGCCCTGGATGATGTCGTCGTAGGCCGGCCTGCCGCTGTACGGGCCGCCCGACGCGAAGCCGTGCAGTCCGGCATAGACCAGGCGCGGGTTGCGGGCGCACAGGTCCTGCGGCGCGATGCCGAGCGCTTCGAGCTTTTGCGGCCGCATGCTGTGCATGAAGACGTCGGCCCGGTGGCTCAGCGCGAGGAGGGCCTCGCGGTGCTTCGCGAGCTTGAGGTCGAGCACGACGCTGCGCTTGTTCCGGTTCACGGCGAGAAAGAGGGCGGCCATGCCGGGCTCCGTGGTTGGCCCCGTATGCCGGGTCGAGTCGCCTTCGGGGGCTTCGACCTTGATCACCTCGGCGCCGTAGTCGGCCAGGATCTGGCTCGCGAGCGGACCGAAGATCACGGTCGTGAGGTCGACGATCGTCACGCCGGCCAGCGGGCCGGCGCCTCGACTCGCTGTTCCGTCCGGATTGGTCATGGCGCGTTCTCTCCCGATCCCGTGGTTGAAGACACCGACGGCTTGCGCGCCAGCACCTCCAGCGCCGGCCGCTCGCCGCTCGCCTTGCCGGAGATCGGTGCCGCAGGCAACTTCGCTTCGCCCGGCTCGATCGTGAAATGATGGGCCAGCGAATACCAGGGACCGGTCACGTCGGCATCGGGCGGCTCATCGGTGTGAAGCACGTACTGGCCGATCAGCGCCCGCGTGACGCCGAACTGCACGTCGCTCTCCAGGTTCGGGTCGTCGCTCGAATAGACCTGCGAGAACTGCGTCTTGAAGCCCGGCTTGTGGATCATGAAGTGGATGTGCGCCGGCCGCAGGTTGTGGCGCCCCTGGGCGCGCAGCAGCGCCCCGACCGGGCCGCTCACCGGGATCGGGTAGCCGGCCGGCTTGACGCTTCTGAAAGCGATGCGGCCTCGCGCGTCGGTGGTGAACTTGCCGCGCAGGTTCATGTCGGCCTGCGCCGGATCCTGGTTCTCGTAGAAGCCTTCGGGCGAGGAATGCCAGACGTCGACATCGGCACCTTCGACCGGTCGGCCTTCGCGATCGCGCACCCAGGCCTCGACGAAGATCGGCAGCCTGGCGGTCGGCGAGCGCACGATCGATTCGCCGTTGCGAGTCGTCGGCGAACCCGCCCGCCAGAACGGCCCCATGAGGTTGGCGGTGGTCTCGGCCTGGCCCTGCTCGCCGTTGTTGAGCAGGCAGACCAGCGCAGAGACACCGAGCGAACCGGCGATCAGCGCCACCTCATTGTGCGACGCGCTCGAGAGCTGGCCCAGCCTGGCGATGACGGCGCAGGCCTGGTGGAACTCCGGCTCCGTGAGAGCGGCCTCGCGAACGAAGGCGTGCAGATGCCGCACTGCGGCGGTCATGATCTGCCTGAAGCGCGGATTGGCAGCCCGCTCCAGCTCGGCGAGCACGGCAGCAGTCACGTCGCCTTGTGTTTTGATGATCATTCTTTATTGTCGACTGTCACCTATTTCAATTTGCCACGCACCGATCATGACCACCGACCCTCCAGCACGACGGCCGCTATCGTTTCTCAAGGTCGCCGACCTGCGCGGTCTTGCCCGCCTGGGCATCGACGGCGTCGTTGGCGTCACCGACCTGGTCGAGTCCATGCACCTTACGATCGCGTCGCGCTCGGGCGTGGTCGAGCCCGGGCCGGCCGGCAAGACCTCGGGCGTGACGGGCTTGGTCTACCGTGCCGTGAGAGGCACGACACGCGGCGTCGGCAAAGGCCTCGACGTGGTGCTGGCGGCAGTGCCGCGCGCCGCCGGCAACCCGTCGCCACTACGCGAAGCTTTCATCACCGCGCTGAACGGAGTCTGGGGTGATCACCTTGCCGCGACCGGCAATCCGGTCGCGATTGCGATGTCGCTGCGCATCGGCGGCCACCCGTACTAAGAGGCGCTGAACGAACCCACCGGCAAGCTACTCGTTCTCGCGCACGGGCTGGCGATGAACGACCTGAAATGGCAGCGCAACGGCCACGACCACGGCCAGGCGCTCGCCCGCGATCTGGGCTTCACCCCCGTCTACCTGCACTACACAGCGGCCGCCATGTCTCCGACAAGGGCCGCGAATTCGCCGCGTTGCTCGAGCGCCTGGTCCGACTTGGCTGGTACCGTGCAAGAGCTCGTCATCGTTGGCCACAGCATGGGTAGCCTGGTCGCGCGCAGTGCCTGCAACGCGGGCGCAGGGCCGCCGTGGCTGGCGCTGCTGAGCAAGCTCGTCTTCCTCGGTACGCTGCACAACGGCGCACCCTTCGAACGCGGCCTCAGTCACTACATCGCCCCGTTCGCGCGCCTAAGCAAGGCGCGCGCGCCGGCATCACCGACCTGCGCTTCGGCAACGTGCAAGACGCCGACTGGTAGCACCGCGAGCGCCACGCGCAAAAGCCCGACGACCGCGTGCCTTCGCCGCTGCCCCGAGGCGTGCGGAGCTACGTCGTGGCCGCGACCAAAGGCGCCGGGGTCGACGGCGCTCGCAGTGCAGCCACCGGCGACGGCCTGGTCCCGCTCGCCAGCGCGCTGGGCAACCACCCCGTTGCGGCGCTGTCGCTGAAGGTACCGAAGAGCCACCGTCTGGTGGTCACCTCGGCCAATCACTGGGATCTGCTCGACCGCGCCGATGTCTAAGCGACGCTTCGCGACTGGCTTGAAATACACTGACCCGAGCTCCGGCCCGACGGGCTGAATCCGCTTTCGACCGAGGACTCCCATGATCGAACCGCACGACCGCGTTCGCCGTCCCGCGCTCCTGGTCGTCGACATGCAGAACGACTTCGTTCG
The DNA here is from genome assembly GCA_025351025.1 of Burkholderiales bacterium. GTDB lineage: Bacteria > Pseudomonadota > Gammaproteobacteria > Burkholderiales > Burkholderiaceae_C > Schlegelella_A. The sequence continues at coordinate 13,129 of JANXWR010000271.1, forward strand.
CGTCGGCGCCGCCCTCGAAGTGGTCGACGCGCGCGCCACGATTCCGGCCAACCAGGCTCTGCTGCGCCTCTTTCGCGCCCGCGGGCTGCCGGTGGTCTTTACCAAGTTCATCACCTTTCCGGCGCCGGTGCTGCTCTGGGAGTGGTCGCCGCAGGCGCTGCCGCCCACCAAGTGCTGCTGGAAGGGGCACAAGCGCTTCTATCCCGACATCGGCCGCGAGCAGGAGTGCACCGACGTGATCGACGAGCTGGCGCCCTTGCCCGGTGAGTTCCAGGTCGAGAAGTACAACTACGGCGCCTTCCACGCGACCCAGCTCGAGCCGACGCTGCGCGGACTCGGCGTGGAGTCGGTCGTGGTCACCGGCACGGTGACGCAGATCTGCGTCGAAGAGACGGCGCGCCAGGCCTTCCACCACGGCTTTCGCACGACCATGATTCGCGACGCCGTCTCGTCCTTCGACCCCCAGCTGCATGCCGCGACGCTGAAGAACTTTGCCAGCAAGTTCGGCTGGGTCGAAGACAGCGAGGCGGTGATTCGCCTGCTCGACTGATGGCCCGGGCGGTCGCGTCGGTCGGGTCCTTCGGATCGCTGGCGCACCGTGCCGGCATCTACGGCCTGCTCGGGGTCGTGCTGATCGCTGCGCTCCTCTTCGTTCCCGGCTTCGCCGCCGCCAACAACGTGGCGAATGTCGTCACCCAGTCGGCCGCGCTCGGACTGGTGGCGATCGGCCAGACCTTCGTCATTGCCGGCGGGCTGATCGACCTCTCGGTCGGCCAGTTGCTCGGCCTGTCGGTGGTGCTGAGCTGCGCGCTGGCTGAAGGACGCTCCGAGATGCTGCTGCCGGTGTTCGCGGCGATGGTGGCGATGGGCGTGGCGGTCGGCGTCGTGCACGGGACGCTGGTCAACCGCCTGCGCATCGAGCCGCTGATCCTGACCTTCGGCACCCTCAGCATCCTGCAGGGGCTGATCTTTGCCTCGACCGATCAGAGTGTCGGCCAGCCGCCGACCGGGTTGGTCTGGCTGGCCAACGGCAGGCTGCTCGGACTGCCGGGCGCCGGCGCGGTGCTGCTGGTCGTCGCGCTGCTCGCGCACATGCTGCTCAGGCACACGCGCTTCGGCCTGCGCCTGCTCGCCACCGGTGGCGACGCGGAAAGCGCGCGACGCGCCGGCGTCGACGTCGCGCGCGTTCGCCTGCTCGCGTTCGTGCTCTCGGGCGTGGGCGCGGCGCTGGCCGGGCTTCTCATCGCCGGCCGGCTCGGCACCGGCTATCCGAACGCGGGCCAGGGCTTCGAGCTCGATGCCATCGTCGCGGCGGTTCTCGGCGGCACCTCGCTCGCGGGCGGGCGCGGCACGATCGCCGGCACCGTAGCCGCCGTGATCCTGCTCGGCGTGATCTCGAACGTGCTCAACCTGCTCGAAGTCTCGGCCTTCGTGCAGACCTTTGCCAAGGGCCTGATCGTCGTCGCTGCGATCGTCGCGACGCGGGCCCGTTCGGGTGCCGCGGCGAGGCCGCTGCCCGCCACGGTGGTGCCTGGCGCGGGCGGCCGATGAGCACCGCTGTCGGGTCCACCTGGAATTCGGCGAGCGAGATCCTCTCGCGCTGGGCGATCCTCTGCGTGCTGGCGATCCTCTACGCGATCGCGATCGCGCTGTCGGACGCATTTCTCGAGCCGGTCTACGTCGGCAACATCCTGCGCCAGGCGGCGCCGGTCGGCATCGCCGCGATCGGTACGACGCTGGTCATGATCCTGGGCTGCATCGACCTCTCGATCGGCGCCATCATTTCGTTTTCGGCCGTGCTCTGCGCCGTGCTGATGGCCGGCGACGCGCGCAACGTGCCGCTCGCCCTGGCGCTGACGCTGCTGGCCGGCGCCGCGTTCGGTGCGGTCAATGGCTTCCTGGTCGTGTTCAACCGGTCGTCGTCGTTCATCCTGACCCTGGGCACGGCGCTGGCGATCTACGGCCTGACGCAGATCTTCTCCGGCGGCACGGCGCGCGGCATGGTCGCGCCGGACTTTCGCGAGTTCTTCAACCATCGCATCGGCGATGTGCTGCCGGTGCTGGCGCTGACGCTGCTGGTGCTCGCCGCCCTCGTCGAGTGGCTGCTGCGCACGACCCGGTTCGGCCGGCAGATCTACCTGATCGGCAGCAACCGAGACGCGGCGCGGCTCGCCGGCCTGCCGATGGCCGGGGTCACGTTCGCCTGCTACGTGATCTCGGGCCTGTTTGCCGCGCTCGGCGGTATTGCCGTACTGGCGCGATCGGGCGTCTCGAGCACATTCACCGGTCGCGGCTTCGAGTTCGATGTGCTGGCGGCGATAGTCCTCGGGGGCACCGTGTTCAGCGGCGGTCGCGGCACGGTGGTGGGCACCGTCGCGGGTACGCTCGTCTTGTTCATCGCCTTCAATCTCGTCAATATCCTGGGCTTCAACTACAACCTTCAGCTGGTCCTGAAGGGCGCGATCATCATCGTGGCCTCGGCGGCCTACGCCCGCTTCGGCCGCGACCGTTGAGCGCGAAGTGCCCGAATGAACCGCTTTCACCCGAGGAGACCGAAATGAGATTCCTTTCCCTGTCACGAGCGCTGCTCGGCGCGGCCCTGCTCGGCGCCGGCCTGGCGGCGTCGCTCGCCCCGGTCGCGGCGAGCGCGCATACCACCGACCGCGCGCTGCAGAAAAAGCAGATGGCCGAGGTCGTCGACACAACGAAGTTCAAGAAGCCGGGCCCGTACACGATCGGCGTGGCTGCTGGCTACATGAGCAACTCCTGGGTCGTGTTCTGCCTGCAGCACATCCGCTACGAGGCCTCGCTGCACAAGGACGTGAAGGACGTCATCGTCACCGACGCGGCGTTCAATCCCGCCAAGCAGGTCGCCGATATCGAGGACCTGATCGCCAAGAACGTCAACCTCATCATCTACTGGCCGGTCGACGAGAAGGCGATCCAGCCGGCGCTCGAGAAGGCCGTCGCCAAGGGCATCCCGACGGTCAACGCCGGCGGCGGCTTCAGCTACTCGGCGGGCACGGTCTCGAACGCCTTCATCGACCAGTGGACGCTGGGCGAAGAGGGCGCGCGCCACTTCATGAAAGATCTGGGCGGCAAGGGCAAGATCTTCGCGATGCTGCCGATCGCCGGCACGACCGCCGCGGTCGACCAGCTCGCCGCGCTGAAGGCCGTGCTCAAGGAATACCCGAACGTCGAGCTGCTCTCTGCCGAGTACGGCGACTGGAACCGCGGCAAGGCCAAGCAGATCAGCGAGAACCTGCTGCAGCGCTACCCGAAGATCGACGGCGTGTTCTCGCCGGCCGGCCAGATGTCGATGGGCGTGGCCGAAGCGTTCGAGGAGGCCGGGCGCATGAAGGGCCTGACGATGTCGCCCGGCGACGAATACAACGGCTGGATGAAGTGGGTGGTCAAGAACCAGAAGGGCGGCGCGGTCACCTTTCCGACCCGCGCCGGCCAGGAAGCGACCAGGCTCGGCCTGAAGATCCTCAATGGCGAGCCGGTACCGCGCGGCTTGGTGATTCCTTCCGAATACATCGCGCCCAAAGACGCCGCCAAGTTCGCCGAGCTGAGCAAACCCGACGACTGGTGGACGAGCAAGCTGCCCGAGCAGTTCAAGCCGAAGTGATCGTTTCCGCTTGACGACTCCGCCGCTGCTCGAAGTACGCGGCCTCGGCAAGCGCTTCGGCGCCATGGTGGCGCTGGAAGCGGTCGACTTTGTCGCGGGCCGTGGCGAAGTCCACGCGCTGACCGGCGCCAACGGCGCCGGCAAGTCGACGCTGATGAACCTGCTGGCCGGCGTGTTTGCGCCGAGCGCCGGCGAAATCCTGCTCGAGGGCCGGCCGGTGCGCTTCGAATCGCCGGCCGAGGCGCGCGCGGCCGGCCTGTCCGCGGTCTACCAGGAGCTCGCGGTGCTGCCGGAGCTGACCGTCGCCGAGAACATCTGGCTCGGCCGCGAGCCGCGCACGCGCTGGCGCCTGCTCGACCGGCGCGCGCTGCGCGAGCGCACGGCGCGCCTGCTCGAGGAGTTTCGTCTGCCGCTCGATCCGGACAGCGTCGCCGGCACGCTTAGCGTCGCGGCGCGCCAGCTCGTCGAGATCGCGCGCGCACTCTCGTCGTCGTCGCGGATCCTGACGCTCGACGAGCCGACCGCGGTGCTCTCGGCCGAGGAGCGCTTGCGCCTGTTCGACACCGTTGCCGAGCTGAAGCGGCGTGGCCTGCTCGTGCTGTTCGTGTCGCATCGCCTCGACGAGGTGTTCGAGATCGCCGACCACGTGACCGTGCTGCGCAACGGCCGGCGCGTCTTTGACGCAGCCACCGCCAACGTGACGCGCGCCGAGCTCGTGCGTCACATGGTGGGCCACGATGTCGATGACCGGTCCCGCGCGGCGCGCTTCGAGCCCAGCGCCGCGCCGCCGCTGGCGATCACGGTGCACACGCGTCCAGCCCCCTTCGATCTACAGCTCGAGCGTGGCGAGATCGCCGGGCTGGGCGGACTGGTCGGCACCGGTCGGACCCGGCTGGCGCGGCGGCTCGCCGGACTCGAAGAAGGCGTGGCCGTCGACTTTCGGATCGGCGAGCAGCGCTTCACCGTTCGCTCGGCCGTGCAGGCCGTCGCCCAGGGCATCGTCTACCTGACCGAAGACCGCAAGCGCGATGGTCTGTTCGCCGGCCTCTCGGTGCTGCGCAACACCAGTGCGGCGACGCTGAAGGCCTTGTCGCGGCTCGGCTTCGTCGATGGCCGGCAAGAGCGACGACGCGTCGAGCCGGTGCTGGAACGGCTGAAGTTGGTGGCGGCGTCGCTGCGCATGCCGGCTCGCTCGCTCAGTGGCGGCAACCAGCAGAAAGTGCTGTTCGGCCGCGCCTTGCTGGCCCGGCCGCTGCTCCTGATCTGCGACGAGCCGACGCGCGGCGTCGACGTCGGTGCGCGCGAGGAGATCTACGCCCTGATCGACACCTTGTCGCGCGAAGGCGTGACCATCGTCCTGGTCTCGTCGGACCTGAAGGAGCTGCTCGCGCTCTGCCACCGCATCCTCGTGGTTCGCGACGGGGCCATCGTCGCCCAGCTGCCGGCGAGCGCGAGCGAGCACGACATCGTCGACGCGGCGGTGCTGCGCCGGCCGGCGTCGCGGCCGGACATTGCCCACTAGATCACGCCCTGCAGCGGCGAGCCGCGCGAGGCACACGCAAGGTGCGCCGGCGGACCCTAAGATGATGCGATGAGCACCACGTCGCACGCAGGCAAGACGCGACTCGTCACGCTCGCGGTCCGCCTGACGCTGCTCCTGTGGGCCGCCCTCTGGGGCGCCAGCCTGATGAGCGACAGCGGCCACATCCCCTCGGAGCTGGCGGCTGCGCAGCAGGAAATGGGCGTCATGGTCTGCGCCGACGGAACCATCGTTCGCTCGAACGGCTCGCTGGTGGAACGCATCTTCGGCGTCGGCACGTTCCGCTGCAATTCGTGGCGCATGCGAGCCAGACAGGTCGATCCGGCCACCGGCCATACCGACTGGCCTTCGTCGCCCAGGCGCTGACGTTCGAACGCGCTGCCTATACTGCCCCGCAAGGCGGGAGGCAAGCACGTGGGCAGACGCTGGAACGGGTGGGGCCGCGATACCGAAGACCATCCGCTCGGCGAGCGCGCACGCCAGTTTCTCCTCGATCGCATCGGCACGCCGACATCGGCGGCCAGCGCCCCGCGCGAAGCGGTGCTGAAGGCTGTCGGCGCGAGCCGATTGCCGGCGACAGGCCTCTTCGCCACCGATGCGCCGACGCGCCTGGACCACGCCTTCGGCCAGAGCACGCCCGACTGGATCGCGATGCGCAGCGGCCGGGTCGGGCGCTGCGCCGATGGCGTGGCGTTTCCAACGTCGCACGACGAAGCGGTGGCGGCGCTCGATGAAGCACGTCGGCTCGGCGCCATCGTCATTCCTTACGGCGGCGGCACCAGCGTCGTCGGCCACCTGCGCGTGCCCGAGAGCGACCGGCCGGTCGTCAACCTCTCGCTCGAGAAGCTGGCGACGCTGCAATCGCTAGACCACGAAAACCTGACCGCGACCTTCGGCGCCGGCACGCCCGGGCCGGCGATCGAGGCGGCGCTGGCGCCGCACGGCTTGACGCTCGGCCACTACCCGCAATCGTTCGAGCTCTCGACGGCCGGCGGCTGGGTCGTGACGCGCTCGTCGGGACAGCAGTCGCTGCGCTACGGCCGCATCGAGCAGCTCTTCCATGCCGGCCGCCTTGCCACGCCGAGCGGCAGCCTGCACGTCGGCGGCCTGCCGGCGTCGAGCGCCGGACCCGATCTGCGCGAGGCAGTGCTCGGCAGCGAAGGCCGGCTCGGCCTGCTCACCGATGTGACCTTGCGCGTGCGCGCGCAGGTGGCGCACGAGCAGTTCCACGCCATCTTTTTTCCGGACTGGGGCAGCGGCTTCGCGGCGGTGCGCGAGCTCGCGCAGTCGGGCGTCGCCCTGTCGATGCTGCGCTTCTCGAACGAGGTCGAGACCGAGACGCAGCTCGCGCTCGTCGAAGGCCACGAACGGGCGCTCGCCTGGCTGAAGACATACCTGCGCTGGCGCGACGTCGGCGCGGGCGCCTGCATGCTGCTCGCCGGCGTCACCGGCAGCGAGCGCGAGGCGCGCGATGCCCGCTCGGGCTTGCGCGACATCGTTGGCCGACATCGTGGCATCGGCGTCGGCACGGCGATCGGCCGCGCCTGGGCGAAGAACCGGTTTCGCGGACCTTACCTGCGCAACGGCCTGTGGGACGCCGGCATCGCCGTCGAGACAGTCGAGACCTGCGTGCCCTGGAGCGGCGCCGCGGCGATGCTCGCCGCGATCGAAGGAGCAGGACGAGCCTCGCTCGCCGCCGAGAACGAGCGCGTGCATGTGTTCACGCATCTCTCGCACGTCTACCGGCAGGGCTGCAGCGTCTACACGACCTTCGTCTATCGACTCGCCGCCGATCCCGACGCCAACCTCGCGCGCTGGCTCGGCATCAAGACCGCGGCGTCGGAGACCGTCGTCGCCAGCGGCGGCACGATCAGTCACCAGCACGGCGTCGGCCTCGACCACATGCCCTGGCTCCCCACCGAAAAGGGCGAACTCGGCATGGGCCTGCTGCGCGCCGCGGCGCGCGAACTCGACCCGCTGGCGATGATGAATCCCGGCAAGTTGTTCGCTTGAAGGTCGAAGCGCACTACGACCTCCTCATCGTCGGCGGCGGCATCACCGGCGCCGCCGTGCTGCATGCGGCGAGCCGGCGCGGGCTGAAGGCGCTGCTCGTCGACCGCGGCGACTACGCCAGCGGCACCTCGTCGTGGTCGTCGAAGCTGATCCACGGCGGCCTGCGCTACCTCAAGTCCGGGCAGTGGCGCATGACGCTCGAGTCGGTGCGCGAGCGCGAGCGACTGCTCGTCGAGCGGCCGGGCCTGGTCGAGCCTCAATCGTTCGTCATGCCGGTGTTCGCCGGCGACCGGCCCGGGCCGACGGCCCTCGGCGCCGCGTTCTGGATCGCCGACCGCATGGCCGGCGAGCGCACCGCGCGGCGCATCGATGCGAGCGAGGCCGCGACGCTCGAGCCGCTGCTCGCGCGCGACGGGCTGCGCGCCGCGATCGCCTACCGCGACGGCGTCGTCGACGACGCGCGGCTCGTGCTGCGCCTGATCTTCGACGCCATCGACGCCGGTGCGCAGGCGCTCAACCACGTCGATGCGACGCTCGTCGAGGAGGGCGGACGCGTCGTCGGCGCGCAGCTCGTCGATGCGCTCGATGGCACGCGCCAGGACGTGACCGCGCCGGTGACCGTGCATGCGGCCGGCGTCTGGGCCGGCGCCGCACCGGGCGCGCCGCTGCTGCGCCCGCTGCGCGGCAGCCACCTCGTGTTCGCGCGCTCGACGCTGCCCTTGCGCGGCGGCATCGCCTGGCTGCATCCGCGCGACCGCCGGCCCGTCTTCGCGCACCTGTGGGAGGGCGCAATCGTCGTCGGCACGACCGACATCGATCATCCGGTCGCCGAGGTGCCGGCGACGATCTCGCCCGACGAGGCGGCGTACCTGATCGAGGCTCTGCGCGTGCCGTTCCCGCGCTTCGCCATCGATGCGTCGATGGCGCTCTCGACCTTCGCCGGACTGCGCGCCATCGTCGTGCCACCGGGCGAGGAGCACATGCCGCCTTCGGCGATGGGCCGCGACACGGCGCTCTGGGCGCGGCCCGGCCTGGTCGGCATCACCGGCGGCAAGCTGACGACGCACCGCGCCACCGCCCTCGAGGTGCTGCGCGAGGTCGAGCGGCAGGGCCTGCGTGTCGCGCCACCGTCGATCGCGCCGCTCGCCGCTTCGACGGCGACGCGGCTGCAGGGCCGTCTCGGCGCGGCAGGCGCCGCCTGGGTTGCGGCGCGACCGGTCGACGAGCAGCGCACCTTGCTCGACACCCCGTACACGGTCGCCGAGCTGCGCTGGTCGATGCAGCATGAGCAGGTGCGCCGCCTCGACGACCTGCTCATGCGCCGCACGCGCATCGGCCTGGTCGCGGCAGGCGGCGCGCTCGCCTTGCTGCCCATGCTCGAAGCGCCGTGCCGCGATGACCTTGGCTGGGACGCGGCGCGATGGGCCGACGAGTCGGCGCGCTATCGGGAAAACTGGGTCTCGCGGCACGCGCCGCCGGCCGACAATCGCCGGCCATGACGGCCGACCTCCTGCTTGCCATCGACGTCGGTACGCAGAGCGTGCGTGCCCTGGTCTTCGACCGCACGGGCACGATGCTGGCGCGCTCGCAGGTGCACTTCGAGCCGCCTTTCGACGCGCCGCAGCCGGGCTGGGCCGAGAAGGAGGCGGGCTCGTACTGGCAATCGCTGGTCGAGAGTTGCCGCCTGCTCTGGCAGCAGGGCAGCGTTGCGCCCACGCGCATCGCCGGAGTCTCGCTGACGACGCAGCGCGGCACGGTCGTCTGCTCACGCGAAGACGGCACGGCGCTCCGCCCGGCGATCGTCTGGCCCGACCAGCGCCTGTGCTCCGAGCCGCCGGCGATGGGCGCGGTCTGGAACACGCTGTTCGGCATCGCCGGCGCCGGCGCGCTGATGCGCCACCTGCAGCGCCAGGCCGAGTGCAACTGGCTGGCCCAGCACGAGCCATCGCTCTGGCAGAAGACCGAGCGCTACGCGCTGCTCTCGGGCTGGCTGACGCGCCGGCTGGTCGGCGAGTGGGTCGACTCCGCCGGCTGCCAGGTCGGCTACATGCCTTTCGACTACAAGCGCCAGCAGTGGGCCAAGGCCGGCGAGTGGCACTGGAAGGCGCTTGCCATCCGCAGCGCCCAGTTGCCGCGGCTCGTGCCGCCGGCGTCGCGCCTCGGTAGTCTCACCGACGTCGCGGCACACGAGCTCGGCCTGCCGGCGAGCGTGCCCGTCATCGCCGCCGCCGCCGACAAGGCCTGCGAGGTTCTCGGCTGCGGCGCGCTCGAACCCGACACGGCGCACCTCTCGTTCGGCACCGCCGCCACGATCAACACGACCCAGCCGAATTACCTCGAGGTGCAGCGCCTGCTGCCTGCGTATCCGGCGGCCTTGCCCGGCGCCTTCAACACCGAGATCCAGATCCAGCGCGGCTTCTGGCTGGTGAGCTGGTTCAAGAACGAGTTTGCGCACGGCGAGCGTGCGCTCGCGGCGGCCCGCGGCGTCAGCGCCGAGTCGCTGTTCGACGAGCTGATCGCCTCGGTGCCGGTCGGCTCGATGGGACTGACGCTGCAGCCCTACTGGTCGCCCGGCCTGCGCGACCCCGGGCCGGAGGCCAAGGGCGCGATCATCGGCTTCGGCGACGTGCATACGCGGGCCCATGTCTACCGGGCCATGATCGAAGGCCTGGCGTATGGCTTGCGCGCGGGACGCGAGCTGATCGAGGCGCGCATCAAGCGCAAGATCGTTCGCCTCGTCATCTCGGGCGGCGGCGCGCAGAGCGACGGCGCGATGCAGATCGCCGCCGATGTGTTCGGCATCGCCGCCGAGCGGCCGCAGGTCGCCGAGGCCTCGTCGCTCGGCGCCGCGATGCTGGCCGCGACCGGCCTCAGCTGGTACCCCGACGTGCCGGCCGCGGTGCGCGCCATGGCCAAGCCCGGCCAGCGCTTCGAGCCGCAGCCCGCGGCTGTCCGCACCTACGACGCGCTCTACAAGGACGTGTATCGCCCGCTCTACAAAAGGCTCGAGCCGCTCTATCGACGCATCCGCGCGATCACCGGCTATCCGGCCTGAACGCGGTCGCTAGATGCGGCGTTCGCGATCGGCCCAGTAGGGCTCGCGCAACCGGCGCTTGAAGATCTTGCCGGTGTCCTCGCGCGGCAGCTCGTCGTGGAAGGTGACGACGCGCGGCACCTTGAAGTCGGCGATGCGCTCGCGCAGGAAGGCGCGCACCTCGGCCGCGTCGACCTCGGCGCCGGCGACGAGCTGCACCGCCGCGGCCAGCCCTTCGCCGAACTCGGCGTCGGGGATGCCGAACACGGCGCAGTCGGCGACGCCGGGCATGGCGATCAGCACCGCCTCGATCTCGGCCGGATAGATGTTGGCGCCGCCGGAGATCACCATGTCCGACTTGCGATCGACGACGTAGAGATAGCCGTCGGCGTCGAGGTAGCCCATGTCGCCGAGCGTCCAGAGGCCGTCGCGCTCGAGCTGGCGCCGCGCGCAGTCGTTGTTGGCGTAGGTGAAGTCGGGAATCGCCGGGTCGCGCGCATGCAGCAGGCCGACCGCTCCGGCCGGCATCTCGTCGCCCTCGGCCGACAGCACCTTGAGCTGCACGCCCGGCATGGCCCGGCCGGCCGAGCCGGGCCGCTGCAGCGACTCGTGGCTGTCGATGTGCGAGATCCAGCCGAGCTCGCTCGCCGCGTAGGTCTCGTGGAAGACCGGACCCCACCAGTCGATCATCTGCCGCTTGACGTCGGCGGCACAGGGCGATCCGGTCGAGGCGACGAAGCGCACCGAGCCGAGATCGAAGCGGCGCCGCTCGTCGTCGGCCAGGCGCAGCAGGCGCACGAACATCGTCGGCACCAGGTACAGGTGCGAGATCCGCTCCGACTCGACGAGCTGCAGCGTGCGCAGCGCGTCGAAGCGCGGCTCGATGACGAGGTGCGCGTCGACCAGTCCGGCCTGCACCGCGTAGGCGGCCGGGGCCGAGTGGTAGAGCGGAGCGGCGAGCAGCGCGCGCATCGCCGGCGCGAGGCCGAGCACGATCCGGCTCCGCTCGGCGATCAGGGCGAGTTGCCCGGGAGTCGGTGGCTGGCGCCGGATGCCCTTCGGCAGCCCGGTCGTGCCCGAGGTGTAGACCATCGCCGAGCCGGGCACCTGCTGCGGCGCCTCCGGGCCGCGCGCGGCGTCGCGAAAGCCCTCCCAGTCTTCGACCCCGGGCGCGGGCTCCGGCGATCGATCGGGCAGCGCGTAGGCGCGCCGCGTGAGCGCCTGCGGCTCGACGACGAAGACTCGCACGCCCTCGGGAATGCCGGCCGCGATCTGCTCGAGCAGGTCGGCATGGACGACCAGCATCTTCGCCTCGCTGTCGACCAGGATGTGGCGCACCTCGGCCGCCTTGAAGTGCCAGTTGATCGGGCACCAGCGCGCGCCGAGCCAGCGCGCCGCCAGCATCAGCTCGAGCATCGCCGGCTCGTTGCGCAACATGACGGCGACGACCTCGCCGATGCCGAGCCCGGCCTCGTGCAGGGCCGTGGCGGCGCGCACGTACCTGTGGAAGAAGGCCTCGCCGTCCTCCGTCGCGCCGTCGAACTGGACGCTCGGCTTCATGCGCGCCTCAGCCGCGCGCCGGCTCGATGAGGAACTTCTCGCCGGTGGCGCGCTTGTTGTAGACGGCGATGGTGTCGAGCCGCAGCGCCTCGGCCATCGAGACGCGGTGCGAATAGTGGCTGGCGAAAGTCGTCTTCAGCTCGTTGGCGACGCGCTGCTTCAGCGCCTGCACGGCGGGCGCGCCGATCTTCTGCAGGAAGGGGAAGAGCAGCCAGCCACCCATGCCCCAGGCCATGCCGAAGTTGCGCACGAACTCGGTCGGGCTGGTGTCGAGGCCGCCGTAAAGGTAGACCTGCTTGTGCGTGGTCGAGCCGTAGCGGCTGTATTCCTTGGCGCTGCGGTTGATCGCCGCTTCCATGGCGCCGAGGATCTGCCCGGCGAGGCGGCCGCCGCCGGTGGCGTCGAAGGCGATCGTCGCGCCCGTAGCGACCAGCGCTTCGGTCAGCTCGCTCATGAACGCCGGCGAGCTGCTGTCGCACACGTACGCAGCGCCGTTCGCGCGCAGCAGGGCCGCCTGATCCCGCTTCCTCACGATGTTGACGAGGTCGACGCCGTCGGCGATGCAGATGCGGTTGAGCATCTGCCCGAGGTTCGAGGCCGCCGCCGTGTGCACCAGCGCGCGATGCCCTTCGCGACGCATCGTCTCGACCATGCCGAGCGCCGTCAGGGGGTTGACGAAGCACGAGGCGCCGTCGGCCGCCGTCGCTCCCTCGGGCAGGAGCAGGCACTGCTCGGCGGCCATGACGCGAAGCTGCGCGTACATCGCGCCGCCGATCAGCGCCACGGTCTTGCCGAGCAGCGCCTGCGCCGCCAGCGAGCTGCCCGCGGCGATCACCGTGCCGGCGCCTTCGTTGCCGACCGGCATCGGCATGTCGAGCCGCGCCCCGAGGCCCTTCATCGCGCCTTCGGCGATCGGCGCGGTGACGACCGGGCGATCGGCGCTGCCCGAGACGACGACCTTGCTCATGTCGGCCGCCGAGAACAAGAGGCCGAGGTCGGACGGGTTGATCGGCGCAGCTTCGACGCGCACCAGCACCTCGTTCGGCCCGGGCTCCGGCAAGGTCACGGGGACCAGCGAGACCCGCAGCTCGCCGTTCTTCCTGACCAGCGATTGAAGCTGAAGACCGCTGCGTTCGGCGTCGCTGCTCATGGCACTCTCCGGAGGTCGGGCCGGAGAGTGTAGGCGCGCTTGCCGCCGTCGCTAGCGCCAGTCGACGGTGCCGAAGCGGTCCTGGCCGAGCAGCGTGTAGAAGACGCCGACCGTGACCTGCGTCTGGCGTTGCGCGCCCGGGTTGGCGAAGACCGCATCGCGCCGGTTGCCGAGCACCTTGAACGAGATCGCCTGCTGCTTGTCGACGCGGAAGGTGAGCGCGGCGTCGGCGCGAACGATGTTGTCGTGGCCGCCGCTGGTGCCCGAGCCGACGCTGCTCACGAAGTACTCCGCGTGCGGTCAGGTCGAACGAGGTGGTGTCGTCCTGGGTCAGTCGCAGCGCGAGCAAGGTCTGCGGTGCGACGCCGTAGTTGTAGTCGCGCTCGCCGACGGCGCCGCGTGTCGTGCCCACCGCCGCGTAGCCGAGGCCGAGCATGAAGGTGCCCTGCAGCGAGAGCGACTTGCCCAACCACCATTGCCCCGTCGAGCCGAGCGAGACCGCCGTGCTCGATGCGAAAGGTCTGCGGCGCGATGTAGTCGTAGCTGCCGTAGATGCCCCAGACGCCGCGGTAGTTGGGTCCGGCCTCGTAGCTCATGCCGGCGAGCAGTCCGCGCGTCAAGACGTTCTCGACGCAGTTCGCGCTCGATGCCGTGGTCTGGAAGTTGAAGTAGTCGAAGGGGCGCGTGTATTCGTAGCCCTTCCTGCCCGGCAGGCCGTAGTCGATCGAGAAGTTGAGCTGCGCCTCGTTGCGCTTGAAGTCGGCGGTCGAGCTGCCGAGGTCGCGCTTGACGCTGCCGCTGTAGCCGAACGCAAGCTGGCTGAAATAGGCGGCCTCGTGGCTCGAGAATACGGCGCCGTAGCGGTCGCCGAAGGTCATGCGGTTGAAGCCCGAGGCCGGGTCGATGGCGGTGGCTGCGATGTTGCGCCAGAACGGCGTCATGCCGCCGCCCTGCTCGAGCACGAGGCTGGAATGCGAAACAGCGCCTCGCCGAGGAAGGTGCCGCCGATGCCGCTGGCGACCTGGTCGTTGCGCGAGGGCTTGGTCCGCTCGCCGGCGATCTCCCACACCGCGCTGCCGGCGAAGGCGTAGCCGGCCGACTCCCAGTAGCCGTGGCCAGTCGAGCGGGCGAAGCCGTGGTACATCGCGCCCTGGTAAGGATGACCGAGCTGGTTGGTCTGGAACGGGTCGTGGTCGGTGTCCCAGCTGCTCTTCAGGTTGTCGCGGATGGTCGACAAGTTGACGCGATAGTCCTCGCGGCCGGTGCCAAAGTAGCGGTTGGTGCGGTTGACGAGGAACTGGAAGCCGAGGATCTCGAGTGCCGGCAGCCGGTAGTCGAGCTCGGGCTGGGCCAGCGGGCCCTGGCGAGGCGCCGTTGCATCGGCGGGCGCCGACGTCAGGGGCAACCGACGTGCCCGGCATTGAACCTCGCCCGACCGGCCGCATCTTCGAGGTTTGAAAGGCCAAGACGTGTCCGCCAGCCCCATCGTCCAGATCAAGCCGCTCGGTTTCCCGTGGGAGACGATCGACCCGTTCCTCTTCTGCGTCTATCACGACGACGCCTATCCGAAGGGCAACGCGCAGCTGGGTCCCGACGCGCCGCTCTCGGGCCGCGACATCGGCCAGGACTTCAGCCGCAAGGACGGCTGGAGCATGTACCACGGCGAAACGGTGCCCGGCTTTCCGGGCCATCCGCACCGCGGCTTCGAGACCGTGACGATCGTGCGCAAGGGCCTCATCGATCACTCCGATTCGCTTGGCGCGACGGCGCGTTTCGGCGGCGGCGACGTGCAGTGGCTGACCGCCGGTTCGGGGCTAGTCCACGCCGAGATGTTCCCGCTGCTCGACGCCGCGGCGCCGAACCCGCTGGAGCTGTTTCAGATCTGGCTCAACCTGCCGGCCAAGAACAAGATGGCGTCGCCGCATTTCACGATGTTCTGGAACGAGGACATCCCGCGCCTCTCGGTCGGCGATGCCGAGGGCCGCACCATCGAGGTCGCGTGCATCGCCGGCCGGCTGTCGCCGAGCACCAGCGCGCCGCTGTCGCCGCCGCCCGATTCATGGGCGTCGAATGCCGATGCGGACCTCGCGATCTGGACCCTCCGTATGGCACCCGGCGCGCGCTGGACCTTGCCGGCGGCATCGGGCGCAGGCACGCGCCGCATGCTCTATTTCTTCAAGGGCGCCTCGGTTCGGGTCGCCGGCCAGGACGTGAAGAGTCAGGTGGCGATCGAGCTGCGCGCCGGCGCGGACGTCGAGCTCGTCAACGGCGACGAGGTCGCCGAGCTCCTGCTGCTGCAGGGCCGGCCGATCGGCGAGCCGGTGGCGCAGCAAGGGCCGTTCGTCATGAACACGCGGGCCGAGATCCAGGGCGCCTTCGCCGACTTCCAACGCACGCAGTTCGGCGGCTGGCCCTGGCCCGACCACGCGCCGGTGCACGGCCGCGAGCCGGCCCGCTTCGCGAAGCACGGCGACGGTCGTGAGGAGCAGCCGGCGCTCGTCCTCACGCCAGAACGTACGCCGTCTTGACCGTGGTGTAGAACTCGGCCGCGTAGCGACCCTGCTCGCGCGGCCCGTAGCTCGATTGCTTGCGGCCGCCGAAGGGCACGTGATAGTCGACGCCGGCGGTCGGCAGGTTGACCATCACCATGCCGGCCTCGGCGTTGCGCTTGAAGTGCGTCGCATGGCGCAGGCTGGTCGTGCAGATGCCCGAGGCCAGGCCGAATTGCGTGTCGTTGGCCATCGCCAGCGCCTCGTCGTAGTCGCGCGCGCGCAGCGCCACCGCGACCGGGCCGAAGATCTCTTCGCGGGCGATGCGCATCGACGGCGTGACCTCTGTGAAGAGCGCCGGCGCCATGTAGAAGCCCGGTGTCCCGCGCGTCAGCCGCTCGCCGCCCACCGCGACCTTCGCGCCTTCGCCGCGGCCGATCTCCATGTACGACAGGTTCTGGTCGAGTTGGCTCTGGTCGACGACCGGGCCGATGTGGGTGCCGGCCTTGACGGCGTCGTCGATGACGAGCTGGCCGAGCCGGGTGCTGAGCGCGTCGATGAAGCGATCGTGGATGCCGGCGGTGACGATGAGGCGCGACGACGCGGTGCAGCGCTGCCCGGTCGAGAAATAGGCGCCGTTGACGGCGCACTCGACGGCCACCGGCAACTCGGCATCGTCGAGCACGACGAGCGGGTTCTTGCCGCCCATCTCGAGCTGGAACTTCTTCATGCCGCCGACGCAGGTCGCGGCGACCTTCTTGCCGGTCGAGACCGACCCGGTGAAGGTGATGGCGTTGACGTCGGCATGATTCAGCATCGCCTCGCCGACCACCGACCCACGCCCCATGACGAGGTTGAACACGCCAGGCGGAATGCCGGCGCGGACGATGATCTCCGAGAGCGCGTGCGCCATCGCCGGCACCAGGTCGGCCGGCTTGAAGACGACGCAGTTGCCGTAGGCCAGGGCCGGCGCGATCTTCCACGCCGGAATGGCGATCGGAAAATTCCAGGGCGTGATGATGCCGACCACGCCGATCGGCTCGCGCGTGATCTCGACGTCGATCTTCGGCCGCACCGAGGCGAGCTTCTCGCCGGCGAGGCGTACGCATTCGGCAGCGTAGAAGAGGAAAATCTGGCCGGCGCGCGCCGACTCGCCGATGCCTTCGGCCAGGGTCTTGCCCTCCTCGCGCGCGAGCAGTCGCCCGAGCTCGTCCTTCCGCGCCAGAATCTCGTCGCCGACGCGCTTCAGGATGTCGTGGCGCTCCTGAACCCCTGATCGCGACCAGGCCGGAAAGGCGGCCTTGGCGGCGGCGATGGCGCGCTCGGCGTCGGCGGCGCTGGCGCGCGGAAAGACGCCGACCACGTCGTCGGTGTTCGACGGGTTGATGCTCGGCGACGATTCGCTCGCGCCGACCCAAATGCCTGCGATGTAGTTCTTTGCTTCCATGTTCAACGTCCTTTGCTTTGCCGCCACGCCGCGAAGTCGCTGCGCGCTTGTTCGTCGGTGGCCGGATAGAGGCCGATGATGGATCGTCCGGCCATCACCTGCTCGGTCACGAAGTCTTCGAAGGCCGTCATCTCGACCGCCTCGGCGGCGATCTCGGCGGCCAGGTGCGCCGGAATGACGATCACGCCCTCGCCGTCGCCGACGGTCACATCGCCCGGGAACACGGCGACGTCGCCGCAGCCGATCGGCACGTCGATGTCCATGGCCTGGTGCAGCGTGAGATTGGTTGGCGCCGACGGCCGCTGGTGATAGGAGGGGAAGGGCAGGCGCGCGATCTCGGGCGAGTCGCGAAAGCCGCCGTCGGTGACGACGCCGGCGACGCCGCGCTTCATCAGTCGCGAGACCAGGATCGAGCCGGCCGAGGCCGCGCGCGCGTCCTTGCGGCTGTCGATGACCAGCACCGCGCCGGGCGGGCATTGCTCGACGGCGACGCGCTGCGGATGCTTGCGATCCTGGAACACGGTGATCGGATTCAGGTCCTCGCGCGCCGGGATGTAGCGCAGCGTGTAGGCCTCGCCCACCATGTTCGGAAGGTTGCCGTTGAGCGGCCGCACGTCCTGGATGAACTGGTTGCGCAGGCCCCGCTTGAAGAGCGCCGTGCAGAGGGTCGCGGTGCTGACTTTCGCGAGCTGCTCGCGGACGGTGGAGGAGAGAGTCACGCGCGGCTCCGTGCGGGTCAGAAGATGTCGGGCTCGGCGACCAGCGCGCCGAACGAGGTTTCGAGAAAGTCGAAGTCGCAGCCGGCGTCGGCCTGGCCGATGTGCTTCGAGAACATCCAGCCGTAGCCGCGTTCGTAGCGCGGCGGCGGCGGCGCCCAGGCCGACTTGCGGCGCGCCAGCTCTTCGTCGCTCACCTCGAGGTGGATGCGCCTCGCTGGCACGTCGACCGAGATCAGGTCGCCGGTGCGCAGCAGCGCGAGCGGGCCGCCGATGTAGGCTTCGGGCGCGACGTGCAGGATGCAGGCACCGTAGCTGGTGCCGCTCATGCGCGCATCCGAGAGGCGCAGCATGTCGCGCACGCCTTGCTTCAACAGCTTTTTCGGGATCGGCAGCATGCCCCACTCCGGCATGCCGGGGCCGCCCTGAGGGCCGGCGTTGCGCAGCACCAGGATGTGGTCGGCGGTGACCTCGAGGTTCTCGTCGTCGACGGCGGCGCGCATCGACGCATAGTCGTCGAAGACGAGCGCCGGGCCGGTGTGGCGCAAGAACTGCGGCGCGCAGGCGCTCGGCTTGATGACGCAGCCCGAAGGAGCGAGGTTGCCGCGCAGCACGGCAAGCGCGCCTTCGGCGTAGATCGCCTTGTCGAGCGTGCGGATGACGTCGTCGTTGTAGACGGCGGCGCCGGTGATGTTCTCGCCGAGCGTCGCGCCGGTCACGGTCATCGCGTCGAGATCGAGGTGGTTGCCCAGCCGGCTCATCAGCGCTGGCAGGCCGCCGGCGTAGTAGAAGTCTTCCATCAGGTAGGTGTCGCCGCTCGGCCGGATGTTGGCGATCACCGGCACCTCGCGGCTGGCTTTGTCGAAGTCGTCGAGGCCGATGTCGAAGCCGGCGCGGCGCGCCATCGCCACGAGATGGATGATGGCGTTGGTCGAGCAGCCCATCGCCATGGCGACGACGATCGCGTTCTCGAACGAGGCGCGGCTGAGGATCTGCTTTGGCGTCAGGTCGCTCCACACCATGTCGACGATGCGCCGCCCGCATTCGGCCGACATGCGGATGTGGCCGGCGTCGGCGGCGGGGATCGACGAGGCGCCGGGCAGCGTCATGCCGATCGCTTCGGCGATCGCCGTCATCGTGCTCGCCGTGCCCATCGTCATGCAGGTGCCGTGGCTGCGCGCGATGCCGCCCTCGACGCCGATCCACTCGCTCTTCGTGATGTTGCCGGCGCGGCGCTCGTCCCAGAGCTTCCAGGCATCCGACCCCGAGCCGAGGGTCTGGCCCTTGTAGTTGCCGCGCAGCATCGGCCCGGCCGGCAGGTAGATGCAGGGGTAGCCGGCGCTGGTCGCGCCCATCAGCAGACCGGGCGTGCTCTTGTCGCAGCCACCCATCAGCACGGCGCCGTCGACCG
>JANXWR010000312.1 GCA_025351025.1 Burkholderiales bacterium
CGAACCGGCTCGCTGGCCGTGGACAACGCTTTGCGTTGCCCACCGCACGAGCCTCTGCCCACTTGCCCACACCCTGCCACCACCACTATCAAGGAACCCCGTTCAGAGAACTCACGGTCCTTCTTTTGGAAGATACAAGGCCTCAGGTTCAACTGCGCGCCGCCTCGAAGCAACGCTGCATTCGCTGCGTTGACTCCGCTGGCTCGCCCTTCAAAGATTGACCGAGAGCACCCACGCAAACAGGCCGGCCGTGACGAGATAGCTTGCGAGGAGCATCGCCTTCGAGGTTCGGAGCCACGAGACTACGAACCCAAGAAAAAAGCTGACCACAACGAGCAATTGCCAGCCCTCGGTGGCATGCGTGGCCAAGTACGCCAGCACAGGGACAGCTGGAACTATTGCCAAGAGCCAGAGAGAAGTTGGCCGATGCATACGAGCCTCCTACCGGAAACCTAGGATTCAGATACGGCGCCTTATTGTCACCGCGGCCTGCCGAACTGACCAGACATCTTAGGTGGCTTGCGGCGACCACTCGTGTTGAATGGCGGCCAAGAGTCGCGACTGCGGCTCCCGGGGGCCTAACGTGATATCGACAACATGGCGATGTCCAGTTTACCGGGACGTGACGGGCACACCGTGGAAAGCGGCGACGCCCGGTGCAGGACCAAGCGCCACGCGCAAAAGTGGCACTTGCGAGGGGTCAAAGTGGACAGACCGAAGCTCGGTGAAACTGGACATGGGCAGTCGCATGGCTCGGCGGTTCCAGTGGGGTCTAACCGGGTGGTTCGGGATCGGGGCGGTGGGGCGAGCTGCTCCGCTCATGTCCCCCCGGTTCGAGGCTGAAGCCTCGAACCTCCTCCTTTACTTCGCTGCGCAGCGCGCCCCGCTGCCCCGATCCCGCGCGAAAGCCGAGCCCGTCGGCCTCTGACGCTCAGGCCACCGCCGGCGTCAACGCCGTGCGCCGCACCTTTCGAACGTTGAACGCGCTCAGGATCAGCAGGCCCTGGACGATGGCGATGCCAAGCCAGATGTCGGCCGGCCGGTGCATGTCCATGAGCGGACCGAACACCAGCGGCGCCGCGGCCTGGCCGATGTCGAGTCCGGAGTAGACAACGCCGTAGACACGGCCGGTGGCATTGGGCGGGGCGGCGCGCTTGACGATGAGGTCGCGCGACGGACCGGCGACGCCAGCCGCCACGCCCATCATCGCGAACAGCACCGGCACGGCCATCGGCGCGAGCGGCGCGAAGCCGATCGTCAGGGCGAACAGCGCGGCGATACCGAAGCCGGCGCCGACGATCTTTTCGCAGCGCGACGGGTCGGCGGCGAGAAAGCCACCCAGCACCATGCCGCCGGCGCTCGCCACCATGTAGAAGGTGAGGCACATCGCCGCCCAGCGCGTCGGCACATCGTGGAGCTGGCGCGCCGCCTCGGGCGCGAAGGCCTGGATGCCGCTGATGACGACGGCGTAGAGGAAGAAGAAACCGAAGCAGACCCAGACCGCCGGGATGGCGAGAAAGTCGAAGCTGCCGTCGCGCGACAGCGGCGTGCGCGGGTCGGCGGCAGGCTTGGCGGCGCTCGTCATCTCGACCGTGAGGTGGGTCCGGTTGAGCCAGAGCACGCCGATCACGACCAGTGCCAAGGCGCCGGCCGAAGCGAGCGCGACGCGCCAGTTGAAGGCCAGCGTGATCGAGACCATCATCGCCGGCGCCAGGGCCCAGCCGAGGCTGCCAGTGATGCCGTGCACGCTGAATGCATGGCCAAGCCGGGACGGATGGATCTTGCGATTGAGCAGGATGTAGTCGGCCGGATGAAAGACGCCGTTGCCGGCGCCGGCGACGACCGAGAACACGGCGAGCATGGCGTAGCTCGTGCTCATCGAGTAGCCGAAGGCGGCGAGCGCGAGCAGGCCGATGCCGCCGAACAGCACCGGGCGCGGGCCGAAGCGATCGACGACGAAGCCCGACATCGCCTGCACGCCGCACGAGACGACGAAGAAGATCGTCAGCAGCACGCCGAGCTCGGTGAAGTTGACGTTGAAGTCCTTCATCAACCAGGGAAAGAGCGGCGGCAGCAGGAGCTGGCTGAAGTGGCTGATGCAATGCGCCAGGCCGACCAGGCCGATGACGGCGGCGTCGCGGCGTAGCGGTGGCAACGAGGGCGTGAAAAGCGTGGCGGCAGCGGACATGAATTTCGACTCTTCTCGACACTCAATCCTAGCCGAGGCAGGCTCGTCCGGATTACGATAGGAGGCCAAACTCTGTCGCGATCCCGCCAATGACTGCACGCCCGCCGATCGGCCCGCTCACGCCGCACCTGTTCCGTCCCGACGCGGCGCGGCCGGTGCGCGCCAAGCTGCAGCACCTGCTCGCGGCGACGCGCGTCGTGCCGCACGCCCATCCCTGGGGGCAAATCGCGATCTCGAGCACCGGCGTGGTCCGCGTCACCATGCCGCACGGCACGACGATCGTGCCGCCGTCACGTGCGCTCTGGATCCCGCCTGGTGTCGAGCACGCAGTGACGGTCGTCGAGGACGCCGATCTGCTCACGCTTTATCTCGACCCCGGCCGGCGCAGCCAGGGCCTCGCGTCCGGCGCCGGTGCGGCGGCGAAGTGGCAGCAATGCCGCGTCCTCGAAGCGTCGCGGCTGCTGCTCGCCCTGGCGCTCGAACTCGACGCGGGTCCCGACGACGGCCGCATCGTTCTCGATCGCGAGGCGCTGCAACGAGAGAAGCGCATCGCCGCCCTGCTCGTCGACGAGCTGAAGCGCGCGCCGCAGGTGCCGCTCGGTATCGCCCTGCCCGCCGAGAAACGCCTGCGCCATCTGTGCGAGGCGATGCTCGACGACCCGTCGCGCCACGCGTCGCTCGATGCCTGGGCCGCCGATGCCGGGGCCAGCGCGCGAACGATCGCGCGCCTCTTTCGCAGCGAGCTCGGCACGACCTTCGTGCGCTGGCGCGAGCAGGTGCTGCTAGCGCGTGCCGTGCCGCTGGCGGCGCGCCGCATGCCAATGGCGGCGATCGCCGCCGAGCTCGGCTATGCCAGCCCGAGCGCGTTCGCGGCGATGGTGAGGCGCTCGGTCGGCAGCTCGCCGATGCGCTTCTTTCGCGCCGGCGTCTAGGTTCTGGGGATCGCGGACGAGGCCTTCGACCGTCCGTCGGCCGAGCCTGCAGGGCGTCGCCGCGATCGTGCGTTTCGTCGCCGCTGGCTGGCGTACCGCGAAGCGTTGCGGGAGGATGCCAAGCTTCAATCACTTCGTGCCGCAACCCATGAACGATCGACGTCTCGTCCTTGCCGCCTGTCTCGCCGCGTTGGCGGCGCCCGCCTTCGCCGAGCGCAAGGTCGCCGGCTCGGGCCGCATGGTCACCGAGCGGCGCGCCGTCAGCGGCTTCGACCGCATCGCCATCGCCGGCGCCTTCGAGGTCGAGCTGCGCCAGGGCAGCAGCGAAGGCGTCGAGCTGGTCGGCGACGACAACCTGCTCGCGCTCGTCGAGACCCGCCTCGAGGGCGCCGGATCGCGCACGCTGAAGATCGCGCCCAAGCCCGACGTCGATCTCGCGCCGAGCCAGCCGATCCGCGTACGCATCGACCTCGTGCAGCTCACCGCCATCGACATGGGCGGATCGTCGACCCTTGCCGCGACCGGCGTGCACGTCGGCAAGCTCTCGGTGGCGATGGACAGCTCGGGCAGCATGAGGCTGGCCGCGCTCGACGCCGAGCGCCTGTCGCTCAGCCTCGGCGGCAGCGGCCGGGCCCACGCCGACGGCCGCGCGAAGTCGGCATCGCTCAACATCGGCGGCAGCGGTGAGGTTGCGTGTGCCGGGCTCGCCGTCGACGAGGTCTCGGTCAATATCGCCGGCAGCGGCTCCGCCGAGGTGCAGGCGAACCAGCGCCTGAGCATCTCGATCGCCGGATCGGGCCGGGTCCGCCACGGCGGCACCGCGGTGCCGACGGTCAGCATCGTCGGCAGCGGCGATGTGCGCCGTGGCTGAACGACGCGCGGCAGGTCGCCAGTCATCGGGCCGCCCGAGCCGCGCATCGTTGTAACCAATCGTACGGTCAGACTAGGCCTAGACTGCGCTCGAATGAGCGGCGCCGCCCTTTCGGCGTTGCGCAGGAGCGTGCATGCTGACATCGCTGTTCGGAGACTTGGGCCCGGCCCGTGCCGGCAAGGGCAAGGGCCTCGATTTCGACGACACGCAGCCCGACTCGCAAGGCGGCTTCGCGGCGACGGCGATCATGGAAAGCATCGCCACCGAGGTCAACGACCGCGGCCAGATGGTCGATCGTCATGTCAGCGACCTGGTCGTCATCGGCTCGCCGGCACAGGCGATTCGCGAGCACTTCGCCGCCACCCGTGCCGACCTCGAGAACGCGTCGTCGATGATCACGCTGCTCGACCCGGTCGGGGTCTGGGCCTCTTCGGTCGTCAAGGCCCTGTCCGACGCCGGCGGCCGGCCGATCGAGCGCCTGCACCTGCGCGAAAAGACGACCTTGCGCACGATCGCCATGATCGAGCGGACGACGCTGGTGCGTCGCCAGGAAGACACGCTGCGCATCTTCCACGCCGACGTGCGCGCGCCCGGCCCCGAGAACGCCGAGATCCCGGTCGCGCTGATGGAGCGCAGCCAGATGACTGCCGTCATCATCGGTCCGATGCAGCCGCACGCCATCGACGCGCTGCTCGCCTCGCTGCGCCAGGCGACCAGCCTGCCGACCTGGCGCTGCCCGCATCTCCTGTTCCAGCTGCCACCCAACGCCGCGTGGATCAACAACAAGGTGCAGACCATGGTCTGGCCGGCACGTCTGCATGTGCACATCGTCAGCGAGCCGATGACCGGCGCATCGTCGGTGTGGAACGCGATGCTCGGCGTCTGGAACGAGGCCAAGCTGCAACCGGGCTGGGATCCCTCGGCGGTCTCGCCGATGCTCGGCATCAGCGACTTCCCGATCAAGGTCGGCGAGCTCGGCGGCAATGCCGCGCCCGGTGCCAAGGCCGCCGCGCCGACGGTGCCGGCAACAATGGTCGGCACCGGCGCGCCGCAGCCGCAGATCACGCGCGGCGTGCTCGACGCGGCACGCGGCCGCCAGGCGTTGTCGAGCCTGCTCAAGCTCGACGGACTGATCGGCTGTGCCCTCGTCGACGCGACGACCGGCCTGGTCCTGGCCCACGAGACGCGCGACGATCACCCGATCGACATGGAGCTCGCCGGCGCGGCTGCCGCGCAGGTGCTGCGCGCGCACCGCGATTCGGCGCGCAGCATGGGCCTCACCGACAGCATCGACGAGGTCATCACGACGGCCGGCGCGCGCAACGTGCTGATCCGCGCCCTGCAGCGGCACGCCGAGCTCTTCATCGTCGCGCTGTTCGAGAAGCACCGCACCAACCTCGCGCTGGCCCGCTTCCAGCTGCTCGAGGTCGAGCGCAGCCTCGCCTAAAGTCAGGCCGGGGCGGCCGGCTGAAGCCGGGGCGCGCCTACAAGCCAGCCAGATAGTTCGCGAGATTGTCGATGTCCTGCTCACTCAAGGTGTGGGCGACGCTGGTCATGCTGCCAGCGTCGTTGGTTCGGGTTCGCGCCTTGAAGGCCTTGAGCTGCTTGACGATGTAGTCGTAGTGCTGGCCGGCGACTCGCGGCACCTCGTTCTGGCCGGCAAAGCCGCCGAGGTGGCACATCGTGCACAGCGTCTCGTCAGCCTTGAGCTTGCCGAGCCGGGCCTTCGCGGCGTCGGCAATGAAAGCCTGAACAGGAGGCGTCTGCTTGGCGAAGTAGTCCGACAGCTCGCGCATCTCGTCGCGCGTCATACCGGCGACGATCGGGCTCATCAATGGATCGCTGCGCCGCGCCTCCTGGAAGTCACGAAGCTCCAGGTACATGTAGCGCGACGTCTGGCCGGCCAGGATGGGAAACGCCGGCTGCGCCGACTTTCCCTGCAGGCCATGGCAGGCGACGCAGATCGCCGCCTTGGCAGGCGGCGCATCGACCGTCTGGACCTGCGCCGCGGCAGCGGCGACGACGAAGCTGAGCAGGCCGGCGAGCAGTCGATGCGTGAATGCCATGCGAAAAGGACGCGGCTTACGGCAGCGCGAACACGAGCACCGAGTTGCCCCGCTTGAAATCAAGCTGCGTATTGCCGCCGGCCGCGACGGCGACGTACTGCTTGCCGCCGACGACATACGACACCGGCGGCGCATTCACACCGGCACCGCACTGGTACTCCCAGAGCTTCTTGCCGGTCTTCGCGTCGAAGGCGCGGAACAGGCCATTGCCTTCGCCGTTGAAGACGAGTCCGCCCGCCGTGGCGAGGACGCCGCCGATCAAGGGCTGCTCGGTATCGAACTTCCAGGCCACCTTGCCGGTATCGAGGTTGACGGCCGCCAGGCGGCCCCATTGGTTCTCGCTCGCGATGACCTTGAACGCGCCGCCGAGCCAGAGCTTGCCGCCGGGGTACTTGGCGTCCTCGACGTGATACGTCATCGGCTGATGCAGGTTGGCCGCGTAGGCCATGTGCAACGTGGGATTGACCGCCATCGGGCTCCACTCGACGCCGCCGTTGGCGCCGGGCAACATACGCGCCCCGTCCTTGGTCGGCAGCACCCACATGTTTTCCTGCGGGATCATGGCCTCGCTGAAACGGATCAGCTCGCCCGTCGCGCGATCATGAACGTAGATATGGCCGGTCTTGCCGCCATGGATCGCGACCTTGCGCATCTTGCCGTCCTTGCCCATCGCCTCGGTGAGGATCACGGGCGACACGGCATCGAGATCCCAGACGTCGTGCGGCACATACTGGAAGTGCCACTTGTAGGCGCCGGTGTTGAGGTCGACCGCGACTATCGAGTCGGTGTAGAGGTTGTCGCCCGGCCGCTCGGCGCCGTAGAGGTCGGGGCTCGGGTTGCCGACGACGAAAAAGGCGGTGTTGCTTTCCTTGTCGATCGCCGGCGCCATCCAGACGCCGCCACCCAGCACCTTGTAGAAGTCGGCATTCTTGGCCAGTTGCGCCTTTTCGGCGGCGATGTCGCGATGAAGGTTGCGCTGCGTCGCGTCGTTGACCGCCCAAGTGCCCTCACTCCCCTTGTCGGGAACCGTGTTGAACGTCCACAGCAGCTTGCCGTCGTTGGCATCGTAGGCCTTGACGAAACCGCGGATGCCGTATTCGCCCCCATTCGTGCCGATCAGCACCTTGCCGTTCACGGCCACCGGCGCCATCGTCTCTGAATAGCCGGCCTCCGGGTCGGCGATCTGCGTCGACCACAGCACCTTGCCGGTCTTCGCGTCGAGCGCGAGCAGCTTGGCGTCGAGCGTGCCCATGTAGAGTCGGTCGCCCATGATGGCGACGCCGCGGTTGTTCGGCCCGCAGCAATAGGTCGTCACTGCGCCCATCTTGTGCTTGTAGTGCCAGAACTCTTTTCCGGTCACCGCGTCGAGCGCATAGATGTGGTTGTAGGAGGTGGTGATGTACATGACGCCGTCGACGACGATCGGCGAAGTTTCCATCGACTCCAGCACCTCGGTCTGTAACTGAAAGGCCGGGCGCAGCTTGGCGACGTTCGCGGTGTTGATCTGCGTCGCCGGGTAGTACCGGGTCTGCGCATAGCTCATGTTCGACTGCAGATAGTTCTTGCCGTCCTTGTCGGCGGCGTCGAGCTGGGCCTGGGAGACCGATACGGCCTTCGGCACGGGCGCTCCGGTCGCCGCCCCTTGACCCGAGATCTCGGCCTGCCCGAAGGCCAGGCCCGCTGCGGCCCAGAGCGCCGCTGCCGCCAGGGCCGAGCGGGGCGGGCGCGCACCGATCGTCATTGTGTTCATGGATGTCTCCTCGCGTTGGTTGGTTCGTCACGCAATGTGGTTGGATGCTCTGCGGCATCCTGAGGCGCGCCAGCTTACTCAGATTGGCGCGATTGGCAACGGTATTTGCGGTGTTGCGCCTTTTTCACGACGACGGGATCATCCCGACACCATGTCCCATCGCCTTCGCCGGTTCTGCCTCGGCCTGATCGCCCTGTCGGCGGTCGCGGTTCCGCTGACGCCCGCGCGGGCGCAGGCGACGAGCAACCCGAACACCAACGCGCAGTTGCTGATCGCCGCCCGCCAGGCCGACGTCACCCGGGCCGAGCGGCTGCTCGGCGAGGGCGCGGTGCCCGATTCGCGCAATCGCCTCGGCAAGACAGCCTTGCTGCTGGCTTGCGAAAAGGGCGATCTCGCAATGGCCACGTTGATGCTCGGGCACGGCGCCGACGTCGAGAGGGCTTCGCTGGAAGGCGTGACCCCGCTGATGGCCGCGGCCTACAACGGCAACGCGGCCCTGGTCAAGCGGCTGCTCGCCAGCGGCGCGCGAACCGATCCGGTGGACCGCATGAACAAGCCAGCGATCGTTTACGCCGCGGGCCAGGGCCGTGCCGACGCCGTCGATGCGCTCTTGGCCAGTGGCATCGACGTCAACGCCGCCTACGAACACGGCCTGACCCTGCTCATGTGGGCTGCCGGCCAGGGGCACGGCGACGTCGTGAAACTGTTGCTGGCGCACGGCGCCAAGGCGGACGCACGCGACGACCGCGGCTTGAGCGCCTCCGACATCGCCAGGCTGACCCAGCACAGCGAGATCGCGGCGCTTCTCGAGCGGTCGAAGTTGCCCGGGTAGCCGGCGCGATGACCACTCCGGTCGAGGTGGCGCACTACGGTCGCGAGGCCGTGATCTTGCATTGGATTCAGCGTGCTGATCGTGGTTCACGTCGCCGCGGCGCTGCGGCACGGACTGGTCGAGCGCGAGGGCATCATGGTCCGCATCTGGCCGAAAGCCTCCACCTAGGCCGCGCCGGCCGCGTCCTCCCCAGAGAGCAGCCATGCCGCTTCGATTCCTTCTTTGCGCCCTTTGTGCCCGGGGCGACAACCTGCTCGATCGGCGTTTTGCCAACTTCGGGGTCCTCGCCAACAACGTCTTCACTGGTCCGGGTCGCAGCTTCGACGCGGCCCACCCGCGCGCCGAGCAGTTTCGTGGCTACGGCGCACCGCGCGGCGGCGAGATCGGCGTCGAATACCGCTTCGAGTAGGCGGCAAGACGGTCAGGCGGCGCTGCGCGCCTGCAGCGCCAGCGCCTTGTTAGCGAGGGCATCTGCCTTCTCGTTGCAGCGGTCGCCGTTGTGGCCGCGCACCCAGCGCACGCTGACCTTGCGCGCGTCGACCAGGACGAACAGCTGCTTCCACAAGCCGAGGTTGGCGACCGGCTCGCCCTTCGAATTGCGCCAGCCCTTGCGTTCCCAGCCGGCCCGCCATTCGCTGATGCCCTTCAGCACGTACTGGCTGTCGGAGACAAGCTCGACCGCCGCGCCGGGCGGCACACGCGCCAGTCCTTCGATCGCCGCGCTCAGCTCGGCGATCTGGTTGGTGCCGTGGCCGATGAAGCCGTAGTGATCGCTTTCGGCGCCGCTGCCGGGCTCGATCAGCACCGCGCCCCAGGCGGCCGGACCGGGGTTGGACGGCGCACAGGCGCCGTCGGTATAGGCGATCCACTTCGAGTTGTTGGTCATTTGTTTCAGTAGCCGTCGCCATGGGTTTCGAGCTCGGCGCGCCGTTGCGTCGCCACGACCGGGGCAGGCGCGGTCACCGCCTTCACGCGCAGCTCGTCGCGCACCAGGCCGACCAGGCGCATGCCGCGCACGCGCTTGACCGCGACGATGTAGTAGAGCGCGCCGAAGGGCGGCCACCAGCGGTCGCCGGCGGCCTCCATCCAGTTGAAGCGGGCCAGCCACTTCGCCGACGTCACCGGCGGGATGTAGCAGCCGAAGCGGCCCGACTCGACCTCGAAGCTGAGCAGGCGGAGCCAGTCGCGCAGACGCCGATAGCCGATGAACTCGCCGGCGCGCGGCAGGAACAGGTCGCGCTCGGTGCCGAGGCCGAGCCGGCGCCGCATGCGGCCGAGTCGTTGCCGCGTGCCCCAGAGGCTCGCCGGGTTGAAGCCGAGGATGATGACGCGGCCCTCGGGCACGAGCACGCGCTCGACCTCGCGCAGCGTCAGGTGCGGATCGCGCGCCAGCTCGAGCGAATGCGGCAGGACGACCAGATCGAGGCTGGCCGCATCGAAGGGCAAGGCGTCGAAGTGGCAATGCAGCGTGATCGCCCTCTTCTCGATCGGCGCGGCTGCGCCTTCGACGTCGACAAGGGCAGCAGCCCCGTCGTTCTTCGCCGGCGGCGACTCGACCGCGAGCCAGCGATGCGGCATGCGATTGGCGCGCAGCGCGTCGAGCTCGGGCAGGCCGAGCTGCAGCGCATGGAAGCCGAACAGATCGACGACGGCCTGGTCGAGATGGCGCTGCTCCCAGGCGAGCAGGTACTCGCCCGCGGGGGTCTTCAGCCACTGGGGCAACTGTATGATCGCGCCTTCCGTCATGAACCTGACCGCAGTACCCGCTTTCAGTGACAACTACATCTGGATGATCGACAACGGCCGCAGCGCCATCGTCGTCGATCCGGGCGAGGCGGGACCGGTCCATGCCGCACTCGATGCCAGGCGGCTCGCGCTGGCGGCCATTCTAGTGACCCATCATCACGCCGATTGCTGCGGCGGCGTCGACGACCTTCGCGACCGCCTGCAGGGGCCGGTGTTCGGCCCGGCGAACGAGACCGTGCCGCAGCCCTGCGAGCCGCAGGTCGAAGGCAATGTCATCGAGGCGATGGGCCTCCGCTTCGAAGTGCTCGACGTGCCCGGCCACACGGCAGGGCACATCGCCTTCTTCAACCGCCAGGGCGCCGGCGAGCCGATCGTGTTCTGCGGCGACACCTTGTTCTCGGCCGGTTGCGGCAAGCTCTTCGAAGGCACGGCGGCGCAGATGCACGCGTCGCTGTCGAAGCTCGCCTCCCTGCCCGACGCGACGCGCGTCAGCTGCGGCCACGAATACACGCTCTCGAACCTGAAGTTCGCGCAGGCCGTCGAGCCCGGCAACACCGAGATCGCCGACCACATCGAGCGCTGCCAAGCGCTGCGCGCCGCGGGCAAGCCGACCGTGCCCTCGCCGATCGGCCGTGAGCGACGCATCAATCCTTTCCTGCGCACCGCCGAGCCGACCGTCGTCGCCGCAGCCATCGCCCACGGCGCCGCGGCGCGCAGTGGCAGCGAGGTGCTCGCCGCCATCCGCACCTGGAAGAACGAATTCCGATGACGACAACACGCACCCGGCCCGTGGCCTTCGCGTCGATCGCGGGGCTGTTCTGCCTACTCGCCGGGTGCGCTTCGGCACCTTCGCCCTCTTCCCCGGTACCGGTCGCTGCGCCTTCTTCGACGCAGGTCGCCACGGCGGCGGCGACCCTGGCCAAGGGCGTCGACGACGCGGCGGCGCAAGGCATCGTCGCTGCGGCCTCGGCGCCCGAAGGGCCTGCTGCCGCGCCCGTACCTGTCGATCCGCTGCGCCCGGAAGTCCATCTCGACCTCGACGATCGCACCGCGCGCGTCGACCTGTGGGATCGGGTGCGCCGCGGCTTCGCGATGCCCGATCTCGACAACGACTTGGTGCGCGACCGCGAGCGCTGGTACGCGACGCGGCCTGACTACGTCGCTCGCATGACCGAGCGCGGCGGCCGCTATCTCTTCTACATCGTCGAGGAGCTCGACAAGCGCGGCATGCCGACCGAGCTGGCGCTCCTGCCATTCATCGAGAGCGCCTTCAATCCGCAGGCGATGTCGGTGGCGCGCGCCTCCGGCATGTGGCAGTTCATTCCCTCGACCGGACGCACTTTCGAGCTGAAGCAGAACGTCTTTCGCGACGATCGCCGCGACGTCCTCGCCTCGACCCGCGCCGCCCTCGACTACCTGCAGAAGCTGCACGGCATGTTCGGCGACTGGCAGCTCGCGCTGGCCGCCTACAACTGGGGCGAAGGCAGCGTGCAGCGCGCCATCGCGAAGAACCAGAAAGCGGGCCTGCCGACCAACTACGAGAGCCTGCGCATGCCGGCCGAGACGCAGCTCTACCTGCCCAAGCTGCAGGCGGTGAAGAACATCGTCGCCCGCCCGCGCGACTTCGGCCTCACCCTGCCCGATCTGTACAACCATCCGTACTTCCTGAGCGTGCCGATCGAGCGCGACATGGACGTGGCGGTCGCGACCAGGCTCGCCGGCATCTCGCTCGACGAATTCCAGACACTCAATCCGCAGATGAACCGGCCGGTCATCCTCGCCGCCGGAACACCGCAGGTGCTGCTGCCCTATGACAACGCCAACCGCTTCGTGCGCGAGATGCCGCAGCACCGCGGCGCGCTGGCGACCTGGACCGCATGGACCGCGCCGAAGACGATGAAGCCGGCGGATGCCGCCAAGTCGGTGGGCATGAGCGAGGCGCAGCTGCGCGACGTCAACCACATTCCGGCGCGCATGCTCATCAAGGCCGGCTCGACGCTGCTCGTGCCGCGCGGCAACACCTTGCTCGCAGACGTTTCCAGCCACGTCGCCGACAACGCCACGCTGCTGCTCTCGCCCGACGCGCCGCCCTTGCGCAAGGTCTCGCTGCGCGCCGGCCGCAAGGACACCGTCGCCTCGGTCGCCAAACGCTACAAGGTCAACGCGACGCAGGTCGCGGAATGGAACCGGACCTCGCCCGGCGCGAGCTTTGCGGCCGGGCAGACCATCGTCGTCTACGTCGCGCAAGCGGCGCACCGCGCATCGACGACGCGCAACGCACAGGGGCCGCGCTCTCCGCCCCGCGTCGCTTCGCACGCGACGCAGACGCGGACTGCGCGCCCCGCGAACGGACGCGCCGCCAGGCACGTCCACGTCGCCCGCAACTGAGAACTCGGCGCTGAGATCCGCGCCGGCGCTCAGCGCCGGTCGATGAAGGCGTGCGCGATGGTGCCGAGGTCGACATACTCGAGCTCGCTGCCGATCGGCACGCCGCGCGCCAGCCGCGTCACGCGGATGCCGCGCGAGTGCAATGCTTCCGACAGCACATGCGCCGTCGCCTCGCCCTCTGCGGTGAAGTTGGTGGCGAGGATCACTTCCTCGACGACGCCGTCGCCGGCCCGGTCGAGCAGCTCGCGGGCACCGATCTCGAGTGGGCCGATGCCGTCGAGCGGGCTGAGCCGCCCCATCAACACAAAATAGAGGCCGCGATAGCTGCCGGTGCGCTCGAGCGCGGCCTGGTCGGCCGGCGTCTCGACGACGGCGAGCTGGCGCCTATCGCGCGACGCATCGAGGCAGATGCTGCACACCGCCTGCTCGGTGAAGGTGTGGCAGCGCTCGCAATGTCGCACCCGCGCCACCGCCTGCTGCAACGAATCGGCGATGCGCCGGGCACCGTCGCGGTCGTGCTGCAGCAGGTGCCAGGCCATGCGCTGCGCCGACTTGACGCCGACGCCGGGCAGGCGGCGCAGCGCTTCGACCAAGCCTTCGAGGGACGCTTCAGTCGCCAACGAAGTCGGCTTCTAGAACGGCAACTTCATGCCGGGCGGCAAGGGCATGCCGGCCGTGAGTTTGCCCATCTTTTCCTGGCTCACCGCCTCGGCGCGGCGCAC